>JBJKQZ010000233.1:0-8404 GCA_046704865.1 Terriglobia bacterium | reverse complement strand
TCTGAATAGTATTCGAATTCATCCACGGTAACGCCGTTCATCCAGGTGTTCGACGAAATGATCCGCGGATTCAGCGGCGTTTGCCTGGCGGGAAGGCCGAGAAGTTCTGTGAGAGTTTTTTTCGCCTGCTCGCGTGCTGACTTCACCATTTCCGGCGTGCCGAGTGCCGGGAGTGGCGGCGCGACTTTTCGCATTCGCTCCGCGTTCAGGTCAATCACCGAGCGTCCACCCAGCGACGTCAGTACCTCTCCGGTGCTGGTACAGTTCAAAGTATCCGGAGGTGAATCGTCGTACGCTTCCTCACCAGTTCCCCATTCTGGTTTGCCCAGCCAGCGGTTGAACCACTCATAGGCTGCACGGCGGTTGAAAAAGTCGTAAGCGTGCGGCAGCGGAGAGCCGAAAAGTTTTACCTTTTCGGCTGCGCCCATCAGCTTATAGGCGGCCTGGAGTTCCGAATAAATGTCCTCCGTTCCCTCATCGTAGGTGGGCGAATAGGTAAGGCCCGGGTCCGTGCGCGAATACTGGATAAGTAGCGGTTTAGGGGCAAACGCCAGGAACAGGTCCCCGCGGTCAATGCCGTAGGGAAGGCTGTCCACGATGTTCTGTTCAGAATCATCCACCGCGCCCGGAGGCAAGTAGGACGGTCCCGCCAGGTTTTCAGATTGCCCGTCGGAGGATGCGGCCACCTTGATGCGCGGATCGAGCGCCGCCATCCACATCGTCATCGTTCCGCCTCCAGACTGCCCCGTGCAGCCAATCCGATCGGAATCGATTTCCGGCCGCGTAAGAAGGTAATCGATGGCTCGGATGCCGTCCCATGCGAGATATTGCTCAAACTGCGAGCCGAACAGGAGCATTGGCCGCCCCGCCTGGTCGTGTTCGCCCGTCGGCCCGTAAAGTCCCTTGCCCGTGCGAGGATCAAGGAACTGCTTCCGTTCGCCCTGTCCAAAGGGATCAAACGGCAACACGGCATAGCCCTTCCTGGCCAGTGATTGGCTGACGTACTGGTAATAATAGAATGACTTGCCGATATCGGAATGGCCGAGCGGAACGATGATCCCCGGATACGGCGGCTTGTGTTTCTTTGGGAGGTAGAGATTGGCCGTGACAAAAACTTCCGGGCGGCTTTCAAAGATCACCTTTTCGATTCGATAATCAGCCCGCTCAATGGTACCGACAGTTTTGGGCTTGAGCGGGGTCTTCTCAAATTCGCCACCAATAAGGCTCCATACCTTCGCACGAACATTTTCAATTCGCGCTTTAACGTCACCTTCATTCCGCAGGGCACGGAGTGCTGCCAGGCGGCGCGCGCGCGATTCATTCATCTGCGCGGTTACATAGCGCGGCAGGTCATTCCAGAAATCACGCTTCGTTCCATCACCCGGTGGCGCGGTCTGCGGCGCGGCTGGCGATCCGGCCGCAAAAGCGTTCCGTCCCGCCAAGGCCGCTGCGGCGCCAAGTATATTCGTCTGGATAAACTTTCGTCTCGAGGGCATTCAACTTCCTCCAATCAATACACTTCATAAGAATGAACTGTGGGAAAGTCTCCGTCCCAATCAAATTTTTGTCAATGTTGAAAGTGTAGGTCTGTGGGCAGATGCGCCGCGGATGCAAATTGGCGGAAGGGATCTACAACCCTTTTTCCGCCATGGCGAAGGCTCGCAGCATGGCGCGGGCCTTGTTCATGGATTCATCGAATTCCAGCGCAGGGACAGAATCCGCCACAATTCCAGCACCGGCCTGGAGGTAGGCTTTGGCGTCCTTGATCATCACGGTGCGGATAACGATGCAGGAATTCAGATTGCCGGAAAAATCGGCGTAGAGGACGGCTCCGCCATAAAGGCCGCGGCGGGTGGGTTCAAGTTCGTCGATGATCTCCATGGCGCGGACCTTGGGCGCTCCGGTCAGGGTTCCTGCCGGGAAGCAGGCGGCGAGCGCCGCATAGCTGTCGGCGTCAGAGCGGAGCTTTCCACGGATCAGCGATACCAGATGCATCACGTGTGAGTAGCGCTCCACAAACATCACGCGTTCCGGATGCACGGACGAATACTCTGACACGCGGCCAACATCATTGCGGCCCAGGTCCACCAGCATAATGTGTTCAGCACGTTCTTTTTCATCGGCCAGCAGGTCCTGCTCCAGCCGCAGGTCTTCTTCTTCGGTCTTGCCACGAGGGCGGGTGCCTGCAATGGGGCGATACTCCACGTCACTACCGGCCACCTTCACCAGCATTTCCGGCGACGACCCCAGCACCGTGGACTTGCCGAATTGCAGGTAATACATGTAGGGGGACGGGTTCACCACGCGAAGCGCTCGATAAACCTCAAAGGGGGGCACTCGCACCGGGACGGTCAGCCGCTGTGACAACACCACCTGGAAGACGTCTCCGGCGCGGATATACTCTTTGCCCCGGTCCACAATTTCTTCGTATCGTTTCCGCGTCATGTTGGGCTTGACGCGCAGCGCGCCTTTCGGAGCCCGGACGTTCGGCAGGCGCAGCGGCCGCGCCAGCTTGCGCTCCAGGCGGTCAAGTTCCTTCACGGCATGGTCGTACTTCTGGCGCAGGCTTCCGGGATCCTCTTCCGTCAGGACGTTGGCGATCAGGAACAACCGGTGGCGAACGTGGTCAAACGCCACGATCGTGCGGAAATACATGAAAATCGCGTCATCCATGTCAACGTCCGGCTCGACGCGAGCGGGCAGGCGCTCAAGCTGGCGCACCGCTTCATATGAAAGGTATCCCACCGCGCCGGCGCTGAAGGGTGGCAGGCCCGGCAGTTTTACCGACCGGTATTTTGAACCGACTCGCCTTAGAAACTCAAAAATATTCCCGGATTCTTCACTTCGCTCGCGCCCGCGAACCAGCGTAATGCGGTTACCGCGGCAGGTAATCACCTGGAAGGGATCAACTCCAAAATAGGTGTAACGGCCCACGCGCTCGCCGCCTTCCACGCTTTCTAGCAGGAAGCTGTGGTGCGAACTGCCCTTGCCTTGCGCCGAAGCAGGCTTGAAGGCTTCCGGAGCAAGTTTCAGGAACGCCGAAACAGGGCTCAAAAGGTCGGCCACAACCGTCCGGTAAACAGGAACCACCGTGCCCTGGCGCGCCAGGCGCCGGAAATCTGAAAAATTCGGAGTTGTTATTTCCATGGGTGACTCAGTGCCGGGAATGAGTGTCCTTTCATCTGTGGAAAGCGTTCGCCCCCGAGATTCGGCTAATTTTTCTCTGCCTGTTTTGGCTGGCCAGCCTCGGCCTCTATCGAAGGGATGTGCTCGGAGTGCTCGGCAAGCACTTCTCGAATCACCGACTTCAATTGCTCGCGGTCTTCATCCGAGCGGATGGCAAAAGGCTTGCTGGCCTCGCCCCAGTAAATGCTCCTGTGCGGAAACGGAATTTCAATGCCGAGTTCGTCAAACTTCTTCTTGATGCGGCGGTTCATTTCACGCCCCACCGTCCACTGCTGAATCGGAACGGTCTTGAAGCGTGCCTTGATCACAACGGCTGAATCGCCAAACTGATCAACACCAAGAACTTCCAATGGCGCCATGATGAGCGGCTTGTACTTTTCGTCCTGCACCATCTCATCCCCAAGCTGTTTAAGGACCTCAACAACGTGATCGGTGTCTTCTTTGTAAGCAACACCCACATTGAAAACGTAGTATGAGAACTCATGCGTCATGTTGGAAAGAGTATTAATGGTTCCGTTCGGAAAGATATGGACCGTTCCATCCAGCCCGCGCAGGACCGTAGTCCGCAGGTTGATCTGTTCCACCAGGCCGCCCGTACCGTTGATCACGGCTACGTCATTCACCCGGATCTGGTTTTCAAGCAGGATGAACATGCCGGCAAACAGATCGCGCACCAGATGCTGCGCGCCAAAACCAACAGCCAGCCCCAGAACGCCAGCGCCGGCAAGGATGGGTCCAATGTCAAATCCCGATTCCTTCAGCGCCATGACAATTGCCAGAAGCCAGATCGCGATCACCACCGTCTTGCGGAAGATGCCGCTCAGCGTGGCCGCGCGCTTTTCAAGTTCGCTGTCTGCCTTGCCGTGGCGCTTCATTGTATCGATAATGTGGGTTCTGATCGTCGGGATCGACTTGTTCAGAATCTTGGCGGCAATATAGGCAGCCACCAGGATCAGAGCAATGCGGATTCCATGGTCCAGGAATGATGCAAAATCGGGTATGCCGGGCACCGAAAATGTCAGAGTCAACAACATGCAAAAACCTTTCGAAGGAATTTCCCTCCTCAGCCATTTCAGCGGGACTGTTACATGCGGCCTCTCGAAATGAAGGCTTCTTTTCAACTTAAAGCTTTCGACTGGCCCATGTCAATCAGGGGGCTGGAAACAACAAATCCAGATCGGCATCAAAATTTGTTCCCAATCATTTGCAGGAAAGAATGGAATGGTATGTGTTAAGCGGCGCAGCGCGGCAGGAGAAAAAATACTCTTAAGCGGTATGGCTGAGAGAGTGGCGGACAGCCTGTTCCATCAGCGCACGAGGAGCCGATTGTCCTGTCCAGATTTCAAACTGGCGGGCGCCCTGCGCAACCAGCATTTCAAGGCCGGAAATCGTCACAAGCCCGCGGCCGCGCGCCTCAGAAAGAAAACGGGTCTCCACGGGGTAATAGACCATATCAAAAACCACCCGGGTCCGCAGCCGTGCAAGGTCGATGGGATGCGCATCGCTGTGGGGTGCCATGCCCACGGGCGTAGCATTAATGACCGCGTCCACGTCCAGGGAATCTGCATTCTCCCAGGGAACTGCCTCTGCTCCGACACTGCGGGCAAGTTTGCGCGCCACAGCGTCCCGGCGGGCGGCGACAAAGACATCGGCCTTCTCGCCCCGAAGCGCATAGGCCGCAGCCCGCGCAGCGCCTCCTGCGCCCAGAATCAGGATTCTGCTTCCGGGAAGCCGCAGCCTCTTGGTCAGCACTTCAATGACGGCTGCCGAGTCCGTGTTCCATCCCATCCACTTGCCATGCCGGATGGCCACGGTGTTGCACGCGCCAATCTCTTCGGCCAGGGGATCCATCCAGGCGAGCTCTTTCATGATCGCTCGTTTGAACGGCATGGTGATGCTGAACCCCGCAAATTTCAGCGAGCGCGCAAACTTGAGAAAGTCACTCAGCCGCGCTGTTTCACAAGGCAGATAGAGAGCATTCACCCGCTTGGCCTGGAATGCAACATTCTGCATGGCCGGAGAGAGCGACATAGACGAGTGCGTTCCGACAACCCCATACAATTGAGTGCGCTCGTCGAGATGCTCCACGTGATAAATCGAGCGCATATGATCGATGGCCAGTTGGCCGCCCGCCACGGCATGGTGATTGCCCAGTGAAGCGTAAGTAAATGGACTGCCCCACTTGAAAGCCATCACGCGCGAACAGATTCCGGAATTGCCCATGGCCAGCGCCACCAGCTTGGGATGCCGCCGCCGGTTGGACTTGAGCAGCTTAAGAACTTTCAGATTATCCTGAAGCTCACGGGCGTGGCTCGCAATCTTGACAGTTTCAACCGGGAGCCGGACCAGGCGGCGATATATGGTCGCAAGGTCCGGCGTATTCTTGTAATTGTGATAGGAAACAATCACCTTGGCCGGCGCAAAACCCTTGAACGGATGATTGCGCAGCGCCTTGATGGACTCAACCTCGATGTCAACCCATTGGCATCCTGCACGCGCAGCCGCTCCTAAAACCTCGATCTGCTTTTCAACGGTGCCCTCAAAATGCCCTCCGGCCTCCACTCGCCGGCAGGTTGCAATAGTTTGTGGATAGCGCAGGCGTGCCAGCATGCGATGCAAATCGGATTCCAGCCGCGTGAGGTCCTGGAGATAATCCAGGCGGAGTTCAAATCCAAGCGGCGGAGATGTACCCAAAGACTCGATGTGGGACTCTGCCACATCCAGATTGGGAAGAGCCAGAGATACAAAAATACGAGGAGATGGAGATTTGGCCAAATCTTGTACCCGGGGCCACCGGCCCTATCTAGTGAAGAACTCTTTTATTATAAAGCGTTTGCTCAAATTCCGGCAAGACAATTGTCCCGGCAGAGGCTTCGGGCACCCTTTTGAAGGGGTTATAAGGGCATCGGCGCGTTACCATTCAAGGTAAGCACGACCCTCCTACTCAAGGTTTCGATTCTTCTGAATTCTGTTGACCAAAGATCATCCTGAATGCCGTAAAATCACAGATTGGGCCGATTTGAGTAATTTTCCTCCGGCACAAGGACGCAGAAGAATAACGACTTTATTTTCAGGATCTTATAAATAGAAGCCAGGAGCGAACCTGCTATCAATCATCCAGCGAGGCAAGCTTAATGAAGCGTGAATATCCCAGGCAGCCAATCATCGGAGTGGGAGGAGTTGTTATCCGGGGAAGTTGCGTTCTGTTGATCCGCCGCGGCCGGGAACCCCTCAAGGGCGAGTGGTCCATCCCCGGAGGGATGCTCGAGTTGGGCGAGAGCCTGGAACAGGGTGTAAAACGTGAAGTTTTGGAGGAAACAGGATTGAAAGTCCGCCCGATGGAGGCGCTTACCGTATTTGACCGAATCCAGAAGAATGGAAAGCGCGTCAGATACCATTACGTGATCGTCGATTATGTTTGCTGTCCAAGTGGAAAGCGATTGAAGGCCGGCAGCGACGTCATCGATGCACGCTGGGTTGCGAGGCGGGAACTTCCACAATACAAGCTCACACCCAAAGCAACTGCCGTCATTGCGGACGCCTTTAAGCGGTTCAGAAAAAAACAGAAGTCAGAGTCCGGGAAGCAACGATAGATGGATTCTTCCAGCAGCACACATCCCGCCCCCCTGAACTGTGCATGATCACAAAATATAAAAAAGCCCCTGGCCTTGCTTCGCTGGCAAGACCAGGGGCCGGATACTGATTGGGATTGGCCTCCCAGATACTTTTGGGAATTGGCGCTGCTGCGCCGTGCCTACCACCCTCTCTTAGCTAGGGAGAGGTCATACAAACAAGCACTAGCGAGCGCCTAAGCCTCAGCACCCTCGCTACAGTTACTTTCAATTTGCATGGAACACCACCTTTCTAGCGTGATTCCGATATTAAAATCCCATTACGCCTGAGTCTAGAAAAAATCTGAGTTCAAAAAAGAAATTTTCACACTGAATATTGGCCGGTCAGGGATCGCCAACGGAGAACGATGAGATCGACGAACATCTGGGCGGAATCGCGAAGGAAATGAACTTTTGTGGCTGGATGATCATTCCATCGGACGGGCACTTCCGCGATCTTGCCTCCGAAGTGCCGGATCAGGAAAAGCACTTCCGGGTCAAATCCGAAACGCTCAACCCGCTGCAATTCAAACGCCCGCCGGGTCGATTCCAGGCGGAATAGTTTCAACCCGCATTGGGTATCGTGGATATCGAGACCCGTGATCAAGCGAACCAGCAGATTGAAGAACCGGCCGGCATACTCTCGCCGCCAGGGCTGATGCACTCCCACCAGCCTGCGGTCCAGAGCGCGCGACCCAATAGCTGCATCGGCCCCCTGGGACTCCATTGCCTCCAGCAGCTTGTCTGTTTCCTCAATGGGCGCAGAAAGATCAGCATCGGTAAACAGCACCAATTTGCCCTGCGCTTCCAGCACGCCTCGCCGCACACTGAATCCTTTGCCCCGGTTTTCACCGTTTGAAAACACTCGGGCTCGCGGGCAGCTCGATTGGAACTCCTGGAAGATTTCCAATGTGCGGTCGCTCGACCCGTCATCCACCAGCAGCACTTCAGATTCAAAGGACTTTGCCGCGGCGTACTGGCGAATCTCTTCCAGGGTCTTTCCAACTCTCAACGACTCATTGTAAGCGGGAACAACAATACTCAGGTACGGATCAGCCATAGAGGCGAGACTATAGTCCGGCCACGCCGGGAATTGCAATGGAATTCAAGCCGAAGTCCAAGCTTCTCAGACAAATTTAATCTGGAGCTGAAAAAGCTGCCTAAGGATATGATCGCCGCCGCTAACTCACTCGTTCCGGCCATGCCCGCTTTCCCACCAGCGGAACGAACTGGCAGGGATCAAGGACTCTGACGGAAAGTGCGTCCCCGTGCCTGGATACAACTTCAAGCGTCTGCAAATTGAGCGTGCCGACGGGAATCACCAATCGGCCGCCTTCAGCCAACTGGGTGATCAGGTCCTTAGGGACCGCAGGCGCGCCAGCAGTTACCAGAATCGCCGCATAGGGCGCTCCTGCCGGATATCCTTCGCTTCCGTCTTCTGGTATGACCTGAATGCCGCGGTACCCCAGGCGTGAAAGACGTTCACGCGCAGCCTCAGCAAGGCGCGGAATGCGCTCCATGGTAATCACTTCAGCGCCCAGGTGCGACAGAATAGCCGCCTGGTAACCTGAGCCGGTCCCAATTTCGAGCAGCCTGACTCCAGGCAT
>JBJKQZ010000232.1:0-2780 GCA_046704865.1 Terriglobia bacterium | reverse complement strand
TTTTCACAGTAATGGATGCGGTGCTGCTCAAGCCGCTGCCCTATAAAGACCCGCAACGACTTGTGCTGATTCGGGAGAGCATTCCGCGCATTCTTCCTGAGCCGGTCGCCTTGCCCGCTCCAGATGTTGAGACTTTTGAGCAGCAGAATCATTCTTTTTCCGCAGTTGGCGCATTCCAGAATCAGCAGCGCGACCTGACGGGTGGCGGCGGGCCGGAGCGGATAAGTGTGGCGCGTGTAACGGCAAGTCTGTTTCCTTTGCTTGGCGTACGTCCTCTATTAGGGAGGCTTTTTACAAAGCGGGAGGACGCGCCGAACCAGCACATTGTTCTCCTCAGCTACAGCCTGTGGCAGGAGCGCTTTGGAGCGGACAAAAACATTCTGGGTAAAACGGTGGCACTTGACCGGAAGAGCCATGTGGTCGTGGGGGTGATGCCGCCGGGCTTCAGATTTCCATTTCCTGGCGTGAAAGGTTCGGAACCTGCCGCCCTCTGGATTCCGATGGGGTTTACGCCGGCAGAACTTGCGGACATTGGCGACAATTTTGACTATTCAACGATTGCTCGCCTCAAACCCGGCGTCACGCTGGCTGAAGCGAATGCCGATGTGTCTGCCACGGCACATGGTATCCAGTCCGTCGTTTACAAAGGACTTTCCGGATTTACGCTTGAAGCCTCTGCGAGCCCTCTTAAGGATGTAATTGTCCGGCGCATACGGCCGCTGATAGCGATTCTGATGGGAGTCGTATCGCTGTTACTTTTAGTGGCCTGTATTAATGTTGCCGGCCTACTTTTTATTCGGGCATCTGAACGCGAAAAAGAAATGGCAATCCGCTCGGTCATGGGGGCTGGCCGGTTTCGCGTGGTGCGCGGCGTGCTGGTCGAGAGTTTGTTGCTTGCAGTCGCCGGAGGCGCGTGCGGACTTTTCGTATCGACCTGGGGAGTGAAGCTGCTGATTTCTCTCTCTCCAATTGCCTTGCTGCACGTCCAGTCTATCGGTCTGAATATGCAGGCGCTGGCATTCGCACTAATGATTTCCGCGGGGACGGGACTCAGCTTTGGCCTTTTGCCGGCGATAGGGCTCTCGCGCTCCAGTCTGAATCATCACCTCGGGGGAGGGCCACGCGCTACCGCTGGTGTTGGACGCCGCCAAGCGCGCTCCGTGATGGTCATCGGACAGATTGCGCTTTCGCTGATGATGCTGGTTGCTGCGGGCCTGTTGGTCCGCAGTTTTGAAAAAATCAATGACACGGACCCGGGCTTTGTGCCGCAGCACGTCCTGACCGCAACGGTCTCTCTCGATAGCACGGCATACGGCAATGCAACCCTGGTTCGATCGTTCTACCAGCGTCTGCTCGAGCGTGTTGCCTCATTGCCCGCCGTTCAGGCCGCTGGAGCCTCCACGGATCTTCCGCTTGGATCCAATTGGAATCATCTTTTCACGGTGGAAGAGCACCCCCTGCAGCCTTCGGGCCGCTCACCGATGAGCGACCATACCGTGGTTACGGGAAGCTATTTCCAGTCCCTCAGGATTCCTTTGCTGCGTGGGCGTTTTTTTTCTCCTGACGACCAAGCCGGGACCACTCGGGTGGTCATAGTCAGTGAAGGGCTGGCAAAGCGGTATTGGCCCGGAGAAGATCCGATTGGGAAAAGGATTAAGTGGGGTCCTACGGAATCTCATTCGCCGTGGATGACGGTTGTCGGCGTGGTGGGCAATGTGAAGCATGGACCCTTGGACTCGCCTACGCAACCCCATACCTATCAGCCGCTCTCGCAGTTGAATGAATCTGCCGTCGATCACGTTGCCCGGGTTCTTCACCTGATGGTGCTCACTACGGGCAAGCCGGCAGGCATTGCGGAGGTATTGCGGCGCCAGGTGCAGACGCTCGACCCGTCAGTTCCACTCACTGTCGTTCGCACCATGGATGTGGTTCTGTCCAACTCGATTTCTCCGCGCCGATTCACGACCCTGCTGGTGTTGGCGTTTGCGATTGTCGCGTTGTTGCTCACCTCGATCGGACTTTACGGATTGATTGCCTACTCAGTGCGGCAGCGGACGCACGAATTTGGCATTCGCATGGCGCTGGGGGCAGAGAAGAGTGATGTTTTAGGGTTGGTATTGGGGCAGGGGGTGAAGCTGGCTGTGATTGGAGTGGCGATTGGCATTGCCGGGGCGCTGGCGCTCACGCGGTTCCTCTCAAGCTTGCTGTACGGCGTCAAGCCCACCGACCCACTCACGTTCATCGCCGTCTCGCTGATCTTGATCGCCGTGGCGTTGCTGGCGTGCTACGCGCCCGCCCGCCGGGCGGCGAAAGTCGACCCCATGGTGGCGCTCAGGTACGAGTAGCGCAGGCCCTTGCGGCCTGCGGTTCTTGGTTTTCGCATGGGAGGGCTCTGCCCTCCTGCAGGTTTCATTGCGGCGGGTTCATCCCGCCAAACGGGGCATTGGCCGCAGGTACCGGCGAGTGTACCTCGCCACATTTGAAATTGGCGGCGTAAAGGCGCCGTTACAGGATTCGGAGGATGCGATGACTCGTCTGCGAGTTCTACTGTCAAAGTTCTCCGGGTTTTTCCGCAGAGCGAAGCTCGAGCAGCAGCTTGATGAAGACGTGCGCGCCCACCTTGAAATGCTCAGCGAGGAAAACTTGCGCAAAGGGATGGGGTCGGAAGAGGCCCGCTACGCGGCGCTGCGGCAGTTCGGCAATGTCGCCAGCATGAAAGAAGAATGCCGCGAGCGCTGGAGCATCCGCATTATTGAGGAACTTGTCCAGGACATCCGCTA
>JBJKQZ010000231.1:0-4209 GCA_046704865.1 Terriglobia bacterium | reverse complement strand
GTCCTGCTCCTGCATCAGTTCGGAAGCCTGAGTCATCGAGATGCCCGGGTACGCGGTTGGCAAGAAGAGTCTGTCACCTTCGTAGTACGGCGGCATAACCTCGCTCCCGATCCGCGTGGCAAGCGGCAGCGTCAAAGCCAGGAAAACCAGGCTTGCCAGCACAATCAACAAGCGGTGGCGCAAACAGAATCGCAGCACGGGCAGGTAGAGAAATTGCGTAACACGCGAGACAGGATTCGCCGATTCGGGCTTCAGCCTTCCACGAATGAAGATGAGCATCAGGATGGGGATCAGGGTGATCGAAAGGACCGATGAGAAGCTGATGGCAAGCGTCTTGGTCCATGCCAGCGGACGGAACATGCGGCCTTCCTGCGCTTCCAGCAGGAAAACGGGCAAGAAAGAAACAACGATGATGACCAGCGAAAAGAAGATGGGAGCTCCCACCTGCTTGGCGGCGCCGAGAAGCAGTTTGCCACGTTCGCGGCGGCTGATCACCGGTGGAGCGGAAGCAATATCCGGGGGTCCATCCACTTCGTCGATGCCCGGCCCGGGTGGTTGGCCCCCCAGTGGAGGGTCTTGCCGCGCTACGCTTGTTTCAAGCTCCTGTTGCCGTTCTGAAAGGACGCGATAGCCGTTTTCAACCATGACAATGGCGGCGTCCACCAGGACACCGATGGCCAGCGCGAGCCCACCCAGTGACATGATGTTGGCGGACACATGAAAGTAATACATGGGAATAAATGAAGCGATCACGGCAATGGGCAGTGTGAGGATCGGAATGAGCGCCGAACGAAAATGGAAGAGGAAAATGATGATCACGAGGCTGACGATGATGGCCTCTTCCAGCAGGTCACGCTGCAATGTACCGATGGACTTATGGATCAGATCCGAGCGGTCATAGGCGGAAACAATTTCAACGCCGGGAGGAAGGGAAGACTGGATGTCCGCGATCTTCTTCTTGACGCCGTTGATCACGTTAAGAGCATTCTGCCCGAAACGCATCACCACAATTCCGCCAACAGTTTCTCCCTGGCCATTCCAATCCGCGGCCCCGCGAGGAATGTCCGGACCAAAGGAGACGTTTCCCAGATCACTTACCAATACCGGCACGCCGTTGTGAGTGCCCACGGGGATATTGGCGAGGTCATCGAGTGATTTGAAATAGCCGAGGCCGCGGATCATGTACTCCGCGCCGCCCAGTTCGAGCAGACGGCCACCAACTTCGTTTGTGCTTTCGCGGACACGCTGGATGACGGTTGAAAGCGGAATGTTAAGCGCCTGGAGCTTGTCCGGATCCAGCCGGACCTGATATTGGCGGACAAATCCGCCGATCGTTGCCACTTCCGCCACGCCCGGAACTGTTTCGAGCTGGTAACGGATATACCAGTCCTGAAGGCTGCGAAGGTCGGCCAGATTCTGTTTGTGGCTGTGGTCAACCAGAACGTATTCGTAAACCCAACCGGCGCCGGTGGCGTCAGGCCCCAGCACAGGATTCACGCCTGCTGGCAGCTTGCCCTGCAATTGCTGGAGGTATTCCAGCACGCGTGAGCGCGCCCAATAAAGGTCTGTTCCGTCCTGGAAGATGACGTACACGTAAGAGTCACCGAACATCGTCTGCGCGCGGACATTCTTCACCCGAGGGGCCGCAAGCATGGTGGTGACGATGGGATATGTGACCTGGTCCTCGATAAGGTCCGGAGGCTGGCCCGCCCAGCGCGTATGGATGATCACCTGCACGTCAGAAATATCTGGAAGCGCGTCGAGTGAAATATTCTTCATCGACCAGATGCCGAAGAGAACCAGCAGGAAAACTCCGGTAAAAATTAGGAAGCGGTTACGTGCGCACCAGTCAATCAAGCGGGCTATCACTTTACATCCCCCCTTCCGCGTTCACGCTTAACTGCTTTGTTGCTATGGTTTGTCCGCTCTTTGTCGCTACCACCGTTACCTGCCAGGTGCCTCCGCTCTGGATCTGACCGCTGCCTTCATAGAAACCACCGCCCTGATCGGTGAGTTTAAAAATGCTCTGCATGGCGGCCATTCCCATTGCTGGCATGGCCGGCATAAAAAAGCGGACCTGCACTTCGGCGCCCGTAATGGGTTTCCCATTTGCTTCAGTCAGCTTGACGCGAACGGTGTTACGACCTTTGCTTGGCGGAGAAGGTGAAGTGGTGAACTCGACATTTGCCTGAGGAGCGTTCCCCATGTTCATTGAGGCTGCAGCACCCGCGCCCGGAGGAGGTGGCACAAAGGATCCCAGCGCCGCCTGAAGCTGGCTTTCGGAGTCGATCAGGAAGTTGGCGGAAGTCACAATCTTCTCGCCCGGTTTCAGTCCTTTTTCCACGCTGTAGTAATCGCCCGCGCGAGGCCCCAGAGTCACATCCCGTGGTGCAAGGTAACCACCTCCGTGATCGATAAAGACGATGTTTCGCGTGCCAGTATGGAACACACCGGAAACAGGGATTGCGAGATGCCGCCCCAGAGGTATCTTCAGACTGACGTTCACGAACATGCCCGGAGTGAGCTTCAGTCCCGGGTTCCGAAAGATCAGCCGCACCTTTGTGGTGCGCGTGTCCATGTTGACTTCCGGGTAGATAAAATCCACACGGCCGTAAAACGTGCGCCCTGGGTAAGCATCCGAGGTAACCGTTGCAGGATCGCCGCGTCGAATCTGGCTGATGTCGCTCTGGAAAATTTCGGCATAGACCCAGACGGTCGATAGGTCGGCTATCGTGTAGAGACGAGTAGCTGGCTGGACGTAGAGGTTGGGCAGGGCGTTGCGCTCGGTGATGTAGCCTGAGACGGGAGAATCAATTTCAAGATCGTGGCGGACGTTTCCAGCCTTCTCAAGATGCTCGATCTCCCGGGCCGGGACGTCCCATTGCTGTAGCCGCTCCCGCGCAGCCGTGAGCAGTGAGTCTGCGCCTGAGGCGACGCCTGGAACAGTGCTCTGCGCCAGCAAGCCGCTGTTCTTTCTTGCAAGTAGATACTCCTGCTCCGTAGTCACCAGCTGTGGACTGTAAATGGTGAAGAGCGGCTGGCCTTTGTGGACATATTGAAAGGTGGTGTCCGCGAACACCTTGGTGATCCAGCCCGAGAAGCTGGTTTGCACGTACGCCTGTCGGCGCTCGTCCACTGCCACGTTGCCGACCGCACGGATTTCGTTCTCGAGTTCACGCACCCCGACTTCACCACTGGTAACTCCAATGCTCTGCAGGCGCTGGGGCGAAAGCTGGACCGGCGCAAGCGCTGCCGGCGCGGGAGCGGAACTGCTTTCAGCCGCGGACGCTCCCTCAGAGGGCGCCGCTGGCGTGGTCATTTCCTTTGACACGGCATGGCTGCGTTCCTGGACAAAGTAGCGCCAGCAGAAAACAGCAACTAAAGCTGCGAGCAAGATACTCAGCCCAAGCGTGAATTGGAATGCTTTGCGATAATCCTTCATGGTGAACTCCTTGCTGACTTTCTTCAGGGAATCTGAACTCCCGTCAATTGTTCAAGCCGCGCCAAAGCAGTTTCGTGCTCGGCCAGCGTGCGCCAATATTCAACATCGAGGTTGAAGACGTCGAGGAACGAAGCCAGCAGCGTCTGGAAATCTTCCTGAGCAGACTGGTAAGCGGCAAGGCCAGCCTGGAAGGTGGCGGTGGCCTGTGGTATCAGACCATCGCGGTAAATCTTGAGAACTTTGGCGTCCGAATCCGCCACCAGGTACTGGTCACGAACTTCAAAATACGTCTGTTGGACCTGCGCTTCGTAGGCACGGCGCGCGCTGTTCAGCTGTTCGGCCGCTTCCGCCACTTCCGGACGCTGCCTTCGGCTTCGATAGATAGGGAGCTTGACGCCGAAGCTGAGCATATAGCGCTCCGGAAACGGCGCTGCGGTGTGCTGGTACAGGTATTGAACGTTGAAGTCAGGATAGAAGTCCTTCCGCGCCAGTTCCACCTGCAGGCTGCGGTCCTGAACCATTTCATGCTGAGCGCCGACTTCCGGATTGCCCGAGCGGACGGCCGACAGCAGGTCGTCTGAACTGAAGGGCAGCGGTGTTTCAGAGAGTTCCGACGTGGTGATGTCGGCGGAATCCTGCGGCCGGTTGAGAAGTTGTTTCATCTGCGCCTGTAGCGTCTGCATCTGCTGAAGGTACTGTGTGTCATCCCGCAGGAGCTTGGTCCGCTCCAGCTGCGCCTTCAGCACGTCCTGCTGGTTGCCCTGGCC
>JBJKQZ010000230.1:0-3808 GCA_046704865.1 Terriglobia bacterium | reverse complement strand
CGTGTGTTCCTTGTTGAAAATAACGGGCTCCCCGGACTGGGTCGATACGAATCCGCCGGCGGCCAAGACCAGTGCTACGCCTCCGGCAACGTCCCATTCGTGTTTGGGAGAGAGCGTCCAGGTGGCATCCGCAAGGCCGGCAGATACCAGCGCAAGTTTATACGCCACAGACCCGGTCGGGCGGATCTCAAAGGGCACGTCCTTTAGATGTTCCCATTCTCCACGCTTGACTTCGCTGCGACTGGCGAGCACCAGCGCGCCTTCGAGCGAACTTCTGTTGCTGGCCCTTACTTTTTTGCCGTTGTAGGTGACTCCGCTCTCCACGGAACCGAGAAAGACCTCTCCAGTGGCAGGATTGAAGACCCCTCCCGCGATGGGCCGCCCATTCTCAACGTATCCAATTGAAACGCACCATTCAGGAATTCCCGTCACAAACTCCTTTGTGCCGTCGAGTGGGTCAACGATCCAGACACGGCCCTTGCTCAACCGTTCAAAATCGTCGGTACTTTCTTCAGAAAGCCATCCTTCGCCATTGCGCAAGAGTTTTTCACGCAGCACCTTGTTGGCCATGCGGTCTGCTTCCGTAACCGGGCCACGGCCACCTGATTTCTCCTCAGCTTCCACGGAACCTGAGAGGTAAGTTGAGAATACAGGAGCAACTTTTAACAGCGCTTCCTGGATGCGAGAAAGAATTTCCATGATCGAAGATTCCCCTGCCGGACCCGCCCCACGGAATCCGGATTTTCGTGGCTTGAAAGCACTTTGGCGCCAGCAAATCCTCCGCGGCGCACCAGCCTTCCACTCTGCCAATGACTTCAATTATAGTTCACCCTTCACACGTAGCGGGCATTTCAGGGATGGAGAGGGGATGCCAGAACTAAGATTGTTGCTTGGACGCCCCTTGGCTATGGCTTCATGAGATGAATACTGCCCCGAAACCTGATATCGCAAAAAATTGGCCCTTGTGAACAGTCAGCGCCCGGAGGACTGCAATTCTCGAGAACCGTCAAGCCATTTTCACTAGCACGCCCTTCCGGTATCGGGTTTGAGGTCGACGATGAATCTTTCCGTCGTTGCTGAAGCTAAGAGCGGATTCTGACTCCGGATACTCACGCTGTGCACTCCATTCGGAAGCCTGACGCTCTGCCTCATTGATCTGAGTGGCATTCATCCTTAAGGCAAGCTGGTCCATTGCCTCTCTGCTGGCGTTTTGAATAGCACCAGCAGACCTTTCAGCCAAAAGCAGCCACTTGTAAGCAGCGACTACATCGGAGGCTTCAGGGTTTCCATCCATGAACAAATGGCCCAATTGGAATTGCGATAGCGCGTATCCGCTTTCCGCGGATTCCTCGAGTACGGGAGGAACACCAGAAAAGCTTTCTGCTGATTCGGCATCAGCGGGGACTTCATCCAGGGAAGCTTTCCCGACAGATATCCGGCTGAGAGCATAGAGAACAACTTCCACGCGGGATGAAACACCCAGTTTGTCAAACACTCTGTACAGATAATTCTTGACTGTGTGTTCGCTGAGGTTCAATACCGAAGCGGTCTCCCGGTTCGAGAGGCCGTCCGCCACGCACTTGACGACCTGCATCTCCCGATCCGAGAGAATGAGATCACCCGATTTATTGACAATCTTGATGGGTTTTGTGTCCGCAAGAGCCTGCCGCACATATTCAATCTGGGTGGTATTCGCCCAGATCTGACCTCTGTGCACACTCAGCACACACTTGGTAAGCAACTCGATAGGTTCATCCCGGCAGAAGACTCCTGCGGCACCAGCCCGAAACGCCCCAACAACGGCATGCGGCTCCAAGGAATCAATCAGGATAACAACTTTCGGCCTGGGTATGAAGGACGCAAGGTCCCCGGCAACCTTCAATCCACCATCTGGCTCGGAGTCAAGACGCGCACTGATCAATACGACGTCCGGCAGATAGCTTGCCGCGATCTTAAGCATTTCTGATGCGGTAACGGCCGTTGCGACAGACAGCCGACGTGTGTACCGCAGGACATTCGCAAGCGATTCACATCCTAATCGCGTACTTTCAGCCACCAACACGCGCACTTGCCCCTTTGTGCGCGCACGCACATTACCTTCCATAACCCCCCTCGTACCTCGTGCGATTTATTGCTGGCCCTGAATCCCGACTTTAAACGAATTAAGGAGCCTATTGGCTGTATTAGATTTTGTCAATAGGGTAAAGACCCTAAAACCTGAGATCGACAGGAATAAGCACTTTTTTTCCATGAAAATAGCTCGGATAAGCGACCCGGTTCCCAGCCAGCAAGATCAGAGTTCAGGCACCTCTATCAATGCGATGTTTTAATCTAAACTACAGAATTCTTTACAAATGCAAAATTTTGTCAAAGGTGGATCCGATGCCTTCTACCATGGGATTGTTACTATATGACAACTAGATCCCGTCCCGAGAATGCCATCAGGTCTCCACCCTTCTCAGCAAGCCGTCCAGGGTGTTTTTCTGCCTACAGACTTGTCATTCCACCCCTGAATGACCTCACCCAGGGAGTATTGATCGCTCAGACCAACACCACTTGTCGCTCGTGTTGACACTGGACTATTCGAAGGCTGGCTACTCAAATTCACTATAAATAGAGAAATCTTTCTCATACTAAAGTCTCTAATTCGTGAAAGAGTAGATCCATTTTGGCAAGTCAAATTTCATCAATACGTCCCACCAAAACTCTCTAATTACCTAAGTAAGGATGGTACCTGGAGGGGCAAACTTTCGGCATCTGGACAAAACATCAAGGGGGTGCAAACATGATCAACGCACCGTGGGGGATTCGGGGCAATTAGCAAGTAAAGAAGATAAAAAATACATGACGCGGGGGTGGCCTTGTAGTGGGCCAACGGAAAAGCGTTCGCTACGAGATCCTGGCGCAAGTTATGTTCCAGTGGGACGACGGTCGTGGGGTTAAGCAGCGAGAAACTGGTATCACTCGGGACATCAGCACTGGGGGTCTTTACATTACCAGTCTTGCCCGGCCGCATTTAGGCGCGGATATCTATATGGAAATTACTCTTCCGCCTCTTGAAGTGGGAGGCAGGAGTATTCGCTGGAATGCCACAGGGAAGGTAACGCGCCTGGATCACATTGGAAACGGATTTGGATTCGCAGTTATTGCGGGTTCAGGGATTTCCAACAAAAGCCGTAACTGGCTTGTCGCGCGAGTTCCGCGTGAATCTTGAGGGGCAGGTTGCATAAAATCAAGCCGCATTCATACAAGTGAATAATGAGGCTGTTCTCCCCACTTCGATGGCGGGGAGTTGCCAGAGCACCGTGACACTGAGCGTGGAGAACGATTCAGAGAGCGTGAAAGTGAGACGGGGCCGGAAATCATGATTTGTCTTCTTTATTAGTTGTAGAGGCTGGAGATTCCATTGGGAACCCAAATGAGAAGAATCGAGATTGCTGTCAAAGTCGGAAATACGAGCAGCCCTTCTCGCCCGGCTACCTGCCTGAAGCAATCTTGTGCAGCGGCTTCGTCTACAAGACTCATGCCAGCCCTTGCATGCTGAAGCTCGGAAGCCGCGGACAGATGTTTATACCGGGTTCGACTTTCACGATGCGATAGATTTTTGCCTTGCACCTATTGAACTGTGCCTTGGCGGTTGCGCCAATAGGTGCCGGTTAAGGCAAACGAAATTTTGATTTTTGGGTCACTCTGATGTGACTCACGGGGCGAAGCTTTGGAAAATTTCCAGCAAAATAATCAAGAAAACTCTTCCGGCTTCCATCAAACAGCCGGGGGAGACAGCGCGTCCTGGTACGCCGTTCAAACG
>JBJKQZ010000229.1:0-7485 GCA_046704865.1 Terriglobia bacterium | reverse complement strand
TCCCCAGAGTGTGTTCGGTCAACAAACATCTCCGATTTCAAAAGGTCGAATCCGATGACTGTTTCCTCTGACGGGCCCTTTCGAACTTCCAGCCCGAAGTTTCGACCTCGTCCCGGGTCGATAGTGGCCTCGATTTCAAGCGTCGCGCCCCTTACAGTTTCGCTTTGTAGAATGCGATTGGCATTGTCAAAAGTTTTGTCAACAATCTCTACATGCCGCTCCCGCAAGACCTTGAGTTCTGAAATTGGCTCCTGCGCAAGGCGAACTCCCTGCGAAAAGCGCCTTAGCTTCAGTACGCGAGGAATCGATTGAATCCCGCGCCAGGGAGAAGTAGGCACACGTGCCGCGTATTCCCAGTTACCCAACCATCCCATCCAGATCCGGCGCCCGTCCGAGGGTGGAATATCAGAAAAGGAAGTCGAGGCATAAAAGTCTTTGCCATAATCGGCCCAAAGGATCTTGCCGGGCGGATTCGCATCAACGAACCTGTTTCCGTCAAAGCTGCCTACAAAGTACTGATTGCCGGATCCCCCGGCCACTCCCCCGGGATTCAGATTGATGCTCAGCACCCAGTGGCTGTGGCCAGGCTCATTTACGATGGGGAGTTTAAACAGATCGGGACATTCCCACGCACCTCCAGTGGCGCCCTCCGGTCCAAAATCGCTAAGAGTGCTCCAGTGCTTCAGGTCAGTAGAACCAAAAAACCTCACCTTGTGCCGTGCAGAAAGCACAGTGACCATAATCCACTTGTGCGCAGGCTGGTACCAAAACACCTTGGGATCCCGGAAGTTTGCGCGGTGCAGATCGATTACGGGGTTGCCACTGTATTTTGTCCAGGTGCGGCCCCGGTCATTGCTGAAAGCCAGGTTCTGATTCTGGATTTTGCCAGTGTAGCCGGCATAAATCGCGACCAGGCAGGAGTCATCACCGTCACTCGATTTCTTGCAGAATCCGCTGGAATTGTGCCAATCCACCACGGCGCTTCCAGAAAAAATCATCACTCCGTTCGCTTCAGGGATTGCCACAGGCAACTGCTTCCAGTGGACCATGTCCCGGCTGACGGCGTGTCCCCAGCTCATGTGGCCCCATTCATTTCCGTAGGGATTGTACTGAAAGAAAAGATGGTATTCCCCTTCGTAAAAAACGAGCCCATTGGGGTCGTTCATCCAATTTTTCAAAGGAGTGAAATGAAATTGCGGACGGAATGGCTGATTATAGGCCTTAACTCCAGCCTCAAGGGCCCCAGCGGAAACGCCTAACAGGAATAGGGCTGCCAGCGCCAGAGCAATGGGCAACCCTCGCTTGACACGCCCCAGCGCCCCCGAATGGCTAAGAGATGAGCGTCCTCTTAGCATTCCGCTATTTCTCCAGCAAAGACCGGCAAATCGTATTGCTCCTGATTGGGCTCCCAAAGGGATTTCTATCGCTGACAGTATAACTATTAATTGGACTTGCGAATCCCTCTTTCGTATCTTCGTTTCGAATGCATGTGCCCAACGCCTCCCTGGCGGGCAAAAACATGGGTTTACTATGGATAGTGTGTTCGGACCAGTCTCTTGACTTCGTGTATACCTTGCATAATACTGTTGCCGCAGCAAGGGCAGTTTTTTTGACTCTGAACAGCTTAAGCTGAGCCGGCTGGATGTTGATGCGCCGGCAGCCGCAGGGGCGCAGGAAGCGGCATTAGACGAGTCAAGCCATGGGGCATAGAGTGAATCCCACACGGATTTCGAGGGGCTCGCTTCCAGGCAGCGTTTCCGGCTTGAAGCGCCCTGCTGACTTCTCCCCTTGCTCGTTTCATGGCGAGGTTCTGCGGTCCATGCAACTGGATGGCATACGCCTCACGGAGGTTGCATACGGGCCAAACCTGCGCAACGCCATCCATTCCCACGCACATGCCTACATTGGTGTGACCCTTGACGGCAATTCGACCCAGGTCTGCAAAAATCAAGTTCGCTCTTCAAAGCCCTGGACTGTAATGTACCACCCCGTCGGCGAAGTGCATTCCGACCAGTTCCATGACCGCGGGGCCAGAGAGTTCAATGGTGAGATTGCCGGCTCACGTTTTCAGAAGTTGTGCGAGGAATCGCAATTCCTGAAGGGGTCGGTACTGATGGACCGAGGCAAGGCCGGCTGGGTGGCTGCGCGCCTCTATTCGGAATTTCGCCTTATGGACGACCTTTCATGGCTGGCGATCGAAGGATTGACCATCGAGCTGATTGCAGAAATTGCCAGGCATGACGTTAAGCCTTTTTCCCCCAAGGCATCTCCTTGGTTGGGGCAGGTTGAAGACATCATCCAGAACCACTATACGGAGCGTCTCACGCTTAGCGGTCTCGCCCAGGCGGTTGGGATTCACCCTGTCCATATTGCCCGGGAGTTCCATCGGCGCAAGGGATGCACCATTGGACAGCAGATTCGCCAGTTGAGAATCGAGCAGGCCTGTCAGTTGCTCGCCCAGGGAGACTCATCCCTTGCAGATATCGCTCTTGGAATTGGGTTCCCGGACCAGAGCCAGTTTACAAGGACCTTCAAAAACCTCGTCGGGGTAACACCCTCACAATACCGCCGCCTGAAACAGCCACGCTAATTTTCGCCAAGCGTGCTAAGCCCGCACTATACAACCTTCCCTGAACTGGTCTTAAATTACACTTCCGAAACTTCTCTTAACCCAACTATTTTCTAGACACGCGGTCCAGGGGCAGGTCAACAAGTTTTCTGCGTAAGGCTAAAGAGAAGCTTCTGTCAGAGTTGATACTAAAGTTAATCAAAATTTAATTGTCCTTTCATAGATTCGTCACAGTGGCGTAACAGTGGTGGGGGATGATCTTGGCTTGCAGCACATTTCAGATTATTTCCTTTCAACAATGAGGAGGAAGACTATGGGGAGCAGAAAAAATGTGACAGGTGCACTCTTTCTAGGTGCGCTGCTGGTCATGTTCTCAGGGGTAGTCTGGGGGCAATCGACCTTCGGAACACTTCTCGGGACGGTCAAGGACGTCTCGGGAGCCGTGGTTCCGGGCGCCAAGGTCCAGATCACCGATACTGATGAGGGCAGCACCCGGACGACGACCACCGATTCAAACGGTAACTACATACTGGTTGACGCAAAACCAGGGCACTATACCGTGGCGGTCAGCAAGAATGGCTTTCAGTCTTATCAGGTGACCGGACTGGCGCTGACAGCCCGGCAGACGCTGCGGGCCGACGTTTCGCTCAAGGTGGGGGAAGTAACCCAATCCGTGACCGTCAGCGGCAAGGCCATGGGCGTGATTACGACCGATAATTCCACGATCTCGGCCAATTATCAGAACCTGCAGATTAACAATCTCCCCACAAACTACCGTGCTTCTGCCAACGGGAACAGCCCTTATTACCTCCTCACCATTCTTCCTGGTGTACAGCCGGACAAAAACGGCAACGTGTCCATCCAGGGTGGTCTGCAAAGCCAGTCTCAGTTCACAGTGGACGGGATTTCGACCACCGACAACACGGGTAACAGCCCGCTACGCAATGCGTTCCCCTCAGCTGAGGCGCTGGCAGAAATTCGGGTCCAGGGCGTGGGCGCTCCTGCCCAGTATGGAGATCCGGCCGATATTACTACCATTTCCAAGAGCGGTACCAACCAGTATCACGGCAGCGCGTTCTGGTACCACCAGAATGCCGCTCTGGACGCCATTCCCTTTGGCGCCAGTTCCAGGCCCAAAAAGGTGGCCAATGATTTTGGCGGCAGCATGGGCGGACCGGTGGTGATTCCACACCTCTATAACGGTCACGACAAGACCTTCTTCTTCGCTGATTTTGAAGGGTTTCGCTTTCCGCGCAGCGGCGTCATACAGAACACGGTCCCAACCTCCGCCATGCGCAATGGCGACCTCTCCTACCTTTGCACGGCGGGCTTTACCGGCGGGGTCTGCAACGACCCGACGCAGCAGATTTACGATCCCTATACCGGCGCACCGCTACAGAACAACCAGGTGACTTCCATCAGTCCCATCGCGCAGCAGATACTTAAGCTCTATCCCTTACCCAACAACAAGAGCGCATTCACCAGCAACAACTACAACGTCAACGCTCCGGCCAACCTGGACTCAAACACTTTCGACGTACGGGGCGACCAGAATTTCGGCTCCAAGCTCGCGGTCTTTGCGCGTTACACATACAAGAACATCAGCCAGTTCTCTCCACAGCAACTGCTCATCCCCTCAAGTTCCAATTACGAGCACGTACGCATGCTGGTTGCGTCCGCCACTTACACGCTGACGCCTTCCATGCTCAACGAATTTCGCTTCGGAATCACAAATAATATATCCGGAAGCTCTAATCCCTTTGACGGCAAAGCCTTTACCAGTGCACTGGGGTTGAATGGTGTTTCAAACCTGTGGTGGAATGGCGTCACGGAAGTGGACTTCAGCGGCATTGCCACAAGTCTGGGCGTCGATCGGCTGAATTCAGCCAGCCAGTCGAAAACCTACGAGTTTCTGGATGACCTCACATGGGTGCGTGCTCGGCACACGTTAAAGTTCGGCATGGACACACGCAAGATCCGCGCTATCACGCCGCTAGGCTTTTTTGGGGCTGACAATTACGGCACCTTTTACTTTAACGGTATGTTTACCGGGAACGATTTCGCGGATTTCCTGATGGGATTGCCTAATGAATCGGACGTGGACAATGTGACGCAGGACAACAATGGCAGCAGCCACTTCTGGGCGCTTTACGGCCAGGACAGTTTCCGCGTGAGCCCGCGCCTGACACTCGATTACGGCTTGCGCTGGGAGTACCACCCGGGCTACACCGACGCCAGCGGCAACATCGGCAACTTCAACAACCACATCCCGCGCTCAGGGCAAGTCATCTATCCCGATGGGTTTGCCGCCATCCTGTCTCCGGCCTTCCTGCAGTCCTTTGATGCCTGCCCCAATTCCGCCATCGCGGCCACGGCCAGCGATCCGGCCACGATGAACGGTGCACCTTGCACACCGGTTCTCTCGGCCTCCCAAGCAGGCTTCCCGCAGGGACTTCGTGCTACATCTAAGCGATTTATGCCCCGATTCGGTTTCGCCTACAAGCCGTTCCATGGCGATGATACGGTGGTACGCGGTAGTGTGGGCGCATACGAAGCCGCAAGCATGGGCAGCATCTACTATTCTCTGACCGGAACCGCCCAGGCATTTACCCGGCAGTTCCTCAATTCCCAGACATCAAGCGGCCCTGCGTTCGCATGGCCGCAGACTGGCACAGGGGGAGCTGGTTTTGGCGCCCCGCAATACGGCACGGCCTATTTCGGCACCGCCAACCAGGTGAACTGGAAGGAACCTTACGCTGTGCAGTGGGGACTCTCGGTCGAGCACAATCTCGGTTTTGAGACTGGACTGCGTCTTTCCTACATCGGCATGAAAACTACCAACCTGGTATGGGCGCCCAACTGGAACCAATCGCTCCCATCTACAACTCCATACCAGTCACAACCTCTCAGTTCCCGGCCCTTCCCCAACTGGGGGACGGTGAACGCGCGCGACGTTGGGGCCACAGCCTACTACAACGCTTTCGAGATGGAAGTCCATCGCCGGATGGGCGCCGGGCTTACATTCGACAGCACCTATACTTTTGCGCGAAACCTTGCTGACAACCAGGGTCCTTCCAGCAACGGGGGCTTCTGTGGCGAGACGGCCTGCTACCGCTCAGGAGATCTCTACAATCGTAATCTGGAATACGGCAATACCTACGCGCCTCGCCATCGTTGGCTGACCACCGTCATCTACCAGCTTCCTTTTGGCAGGGGCCAGCATTTTGCAGCCAGTTCCAATCCCATAGTCAACGGGCTGATCGGCGGCTGGCAGATGAGCAACATCTTCGAAGTACAGTCCGGGCCGTTCCTGACTCCTTACTTCTCGGGAGCCGATCCTTCCGGAACGGGAATCGGGCTTGAAGGGCGCAACCAGTTACCAGACCACATTGGGGCAGCCTCACCCGGCAACCCCAACGCCAACCAATGGTTCCTCTCTTCGGGCTTTGCCTGCCCGGGAGGAGACTGCCAGGCGGGAACTTCGGCCGCCCATCCTCCTATTGGCAGGTTCGGCATGGCTAGCGTAGGCAGCCTGCAGGGCCCAGGCACGATTGACTGGGACCTGGGGCTTGCAAAAAGCTTCCATCTAACCGAACATGCTACTCTGCAGGTACAAGCTTCCTTTGTGAACGTGCTGAACCACATCAATCTGGGTGCGCCGGATATGAAGATCACCGACACGAATAATCCCGGTCAGGGGCTTTGTGGATTCGGCTGCATCACAGCTGCACAGGGACTCTATGAGTTCGCGGGCGCCCGCGAAGGACACATCGGAGCGCGCATCGCATTCTGATCTGCCCGCTTAGCATCGGTTCTTACACTGTCTTTATGGGTAGAATGAAACAGCCTTTCTTCAGGACGCGGGCCGTACCAGCCGCGTCCAGAGGAAAGCCATGGTCTCTTCCAACACCGTAAATCAATAGTGCATTGTGACGATGAATTCTCACCAGTCCGGTACTGAAACTGCCCGTGCCCAGAAAGACGCGCAGGACCTTGCCCATCTCGGTTACGCGCAGGAGCTTTTTCGGGGCTTCGGAGGATTCTCCAACTTCGCAATCTCCTTCTCCATCATTTCGATCCTCACAGGCGCAGTCACACTGTTCGACTACGGTCTGGGCATGGGCGGTCCGCTTGAAATGACTCTCGGGTGGCCACTGGCAACCGTGGGGACGTTAATGGTGGCACTCAGCATGGCAGAACTGTGCTCTGCCATGCCGACATCAGGGGCCATGTATCACTGGTCAGCCGAGCTCGGAGGGCCGATGTGGGCATGGTTCACCGCATGGCTCAACATTGTAGGCCTCGTGGCGGCCATCGCTGGAATTGACTATGGTTGCGCCCAATTTCTCACTCCACTGCTGGGTCTGGAATCAAAAAATTCCACCCTGCTGGTTGTGTACGGAATATTGCTTCTCTCCCAGGCGCTGATTAACCATTATTCAACGCGCTGGGTGGCGTGGCTGAACGACTTCAGCGTAACCGTACATATCATTGGCGTGGTCGTTCTCATCGGCGCCTTGTGGATCTTTGCTTCCAAGCAGCCTTTGACATTTTTCTTCAAGGCAACTTCATCCAGCGATATTCACGCACCTTATGGATGGCTGTTTCTCCTGGGATTGCTCCAGGCCCAGTGGACATATACCGGATTTGACGCTTCCGCTCACGTTGCAGAAGAAACGCTGGATCCTCGCCGCCGCGCGCCCCAGGGCATGGTGATGTCGGTGGTGGTTTCAGGCTTTTTTGGTTACCTTCTCATCATGTCGCTTACGTGGGTGATTCCCAGTGTCAGCCAGGTGTTGAACGCCAAGGACGCGGGAGGACATTCGCTTCCCGCCGTGCTCGCGATTGTTGAAATGACATTGGGCAGCCGGGCAGCCGTTGTGGTTCTCGCACTCACCGTCCTGGCCATGTGGTTC
>JBJKQZ010000228.1:0-5804 GCA_046704865.1 Terriglobia bacterium | reverse complement strand
TCCAACTGGTTTTGAAGGGATTCCGAACGCTGACGGCTTCACCAGACGGCCAGGTGTGGGTGAACCCGACCGGCAATCCCGGTATGGCGACGGGAGGTTCGGGTGATGTTTTGACGGGCATTACGGCATCACTCCTGGCACAGCATCCTGACCGGTCGCCGACGGAGGTCACTGCCGCAGCGGTCTATCTGCACGGGCTGGCTGGCGATATTGCCGCGCGCGAGATCGGCGAGTCGTCCATGATTGCCGGGGTCATCCTTGAAGCTTTGCCGCGTGCGTACCGAGAGATTAGAAGACAACTGAACGACTGACTTGTTTTTGGGAACTGAATATCAGGCAATCGAGGCGAAATCCTCGGGCCCCCAAAAAAGGCAATTGGAATACATCACGCATTCGCCGGAGGAGACCATTGAGTTGGGGGCAAAGCTCGCCCGGCAACTTCCGCATCCTTGCCTGGTGATCATGCAGGGCGAGCTTGGCAGCGGGAAGACCACGCTGGTAAAAGGGATCGTCTCAGGGTTGGGAGTGGCCCGACAGGAGGAAGTTACAAGCCCTTCTTTCACGCTGGTTCACGAGTATGGCCATGAGCGAAAGGTTTATCACGCCGATCTTTACAGGATTGAGGGTGCGCGGGAGCAGTCGACACTGGGTCTTGAGGATTTGCTGGAGCAGGATGCCACGGTCATCGTAGAATGGGGAGAAAAGATGATTGACCAGGATGTGGAAGTTCAAGTCAGAATCCGCATGGAGCTTCTGGAGGGCGAAGATCGGCGCATCTTGATTGAAGGGCTGGGGGAGTAGTCTTTTTTGCGTGAAAATGGATTGCGCGGTGGCTCTGGCCGCTGATGTTTTTACCGCATGCGCAGCGGCGCCGAGGACCCGTTTCTCCGTCTTGAATATTCCTCCACCTTCGGCTGATCAGAGTGCCGAAACGCACTTTACAGTGCGGAAGGTCGTCTGGTCTGCGGGGCTGGAACAGTCTGCGCCGATTGAAAGAAAGAATATTCAGGCTTTAATGAATGCGATTAGTATTGCCGCCGGGCGCCTGATGGAGAATGCTTTCGGCGGTGTTTCGCAAGTTATTGAACGTGAAACTGCTTGCAAGCAGGAACAGGAAGCAGCTGAAGAAGTGGAGGAAACGTAGAACATGGCGACACAGTCTGAGTCCGCTCGCTGGGCGCTGATTATCGGATCTTCAAGTGGTTTTGGTGAGGCGCTGAGCCTTGAACTGGCGAAGTCGGGCCTGGATATCTTTGGCGTTCACTTTGACCGCCGATCAGCGCAGGAGCGTATCAACGGGATTATTGAGCAAATCAAGGCCGCGGGCCGAGATGTAATGTTTTTCAATATCAACACGGCAGATGCTGACAAGAGAGCCAATGCTCTGGACAAAATGCAGGAGCATTGGAAAGAACGTGGCGGCGACCATACGGTGAAAGTATATGTGCATTCCGTGGCGTTCGGCTCGCTGCTGCCCTATGTCACTGAGGATTCCAAAGACCAGTTGACCCAGGCGCAGATGGATATGACGGTGGACGTGATGGGGAATAACCTGGTTTACTGGGTCCAAGAACTGATGAGGCGGAAAATGATGCGCTCCGGCGGCCGCATCTACGGCATGACCAGCGCCGGTGGGCACAGCGTCATCCCGAATTATGGGGCCGTTTCCGCAGCCAAAGCTGTGATGGAATCGCACATCCGGCAGCTTGCTTATGAATTAATGCCGCAGGGCATCACCGCCAATGCCATTCAAGCCGGCGTAACGGTGACTCCGGGATCGAGCAAAATTCCTGGGATTGAGAAACTGGCTGAATTTGCCAAGCTTCGGAATCCAGCCGGGCGCCTGACCACTCCGGAGGATATCGCCCAGGCTGTTGCAGCGCTGATGGATGACCGCACTCACTGGATGACCGGCAACGTCATTCGCGTGGATGGGGGCGAGGATATCGTCACCTAAAGGAATTTAAAGACCCGTCAGGCGATCCCTCTGAGGGAGCTGTTACTTTTCGCTTTTTTAATTCAGTTTGCGAACCTCGTTGAGGTCCTCGGTAATCGGGGCCCGAATTTTGTAATCTGATGCCTGGTGAAGCCACCGGATGGTGCCCGTCTTGTCAATCAGCACCAGCGTAGGAGTGTTGATGGCCGCGCCGTTCTCCCCTTTGTAAACGGGAGACCGGGTTCCGTAAAGGTCCATCACTTTGTCTTTGGAATCGGACAATATCGGGAACGGGGCCTTCAGTTTTTCCTTTGTCTCAATTGATTTCTCAACCGGATCAACGCTGACGGCCAGGACCTGGACATCCAGGCCGTGAAGTTGCTGATAATGTTTGACGAACTCGCCGAGTTCGGCCATGCAATAAGGTCACCAGTATCCACGGTAAAAATCGATCAATACGTTCCGGCCCCTGAAGTCTGATAAGCGGACAGTCTTGCCGTTAGTGGCAGGAAGCGCGAAATCGGGAGCTTTCTGGCCCACCTTTACTCGAAGCGGTGGAAGTTTAATTTCAGCTCCCTGAACTCTGTTTGCAAACAATGGCAAAGAAAGGCAGGTTGCTAGAATTGCTGCCAGATTCAACCCCAAATATCGCGAACGCTGTCCGTGCACTAATCCCTCCTCGCAAGACCTGCCTGGTATCTTCAGGAAAGCCTTTTGTTCTCCATAACCCTGACAGCACGCCCCTGCAAATTGTAACTTGCCTTGCAGGGGTGTGAGAAGAACATTACGCAAGCGGGCCAGCCTTTACGGATACCTCTTTGACGCCCCCCATCAGTATTTGTTAGCATTAATTACTTAGCTTCGCACTGATGTATGGGTCATGCCAATAGATCGAAATTTCCCACGAAAATTGATACTGGCAAAGCCTAGAGGTTTTTGTGCAGGAGTTGACCGGGCCATCGATACCGTCAGCCTTGCATTGGAACTGTATCAACCACCGGTCTACGTGAGGAAGCAGATTGTTCACAACCGGTGTGTTATTGAGGAGTTATCCCGGAAGGGCGCTGTTTTTGTGGATGAGATTGACGAAGTTCCGGAAGGGTCTTTGGTGATACTCAGCGCCCACGGAGTTTCTCCCGACGTTCTTCAAAGGGCCAGTGAGAAACACCTGAATGTTATCGACGCCACATGTCCGCTGGTAACCAAAGTTCACGCCGAGGTCAAACGGTTTGCCAGTGAAGGCCTTTCAATCATCCTGATTGGCCACGAAGGACACGATGAAGTGATTGGAACGATGGGTGAACTGCCTGGCCGGATCCACCTTGTCAGCACTGTGGAGCAAGCTGAGCGGGTTGAGGTTCAAGACGTCGAAAAGGTTGCCGTTACAACACAAACGACGCTGAGTGTGGATGACGCGAAGTCTATCCTCGAAGTCCTGAAGCGGCGTTTCCCAAAGCTTGTAACTCCTTCCAGTGATGACATCTGTTACGCAACGCAGAACCGACAGGCAGCCGTCAAGTTGATTGCGCAGCAGGTCGACATGTTTCTTGTGGTGGGTTCAGATAACAGTTCGAATTCAGAACGTCTCCGTGAAGTTGCGGAAGCGTCTGGAGCGCGGGCCTACCTGATCGATAACGTCTCTGAAATTCAGGATGAGTGGTTTGATGGCGTTAACGCTGTGGGCGTAACTGCTGGCGCGTCGGCGCCCGAAAAACTGGTCCAGGACGTTGTGGGATACTTCCGCGAAGCCGGCGTTGCAGAGTTTGAAAACTTCGAGGCGATGACGGAGAAAGTTGCGTTTGCACTGCCATCTATCAGCTTTCAGGAGTTTGAAAAAAACAGCCCGGATCCTGCATCCAGACAGTAAATCGACCTTCCTTGCATTACCAGACCCAGCCACTCTCAACCTAAGGCTGATAAGTGAGGCGAAAGAACCTTTATACGGTCTTGTCCGGCGCGTCACAAATGGATTCAAGCGGACAGTCCATGCATATGGGTTTTCGCGCCTGGCAGACCTTTCGCCCAAACCAGATAATCTGATGCCCAAACGTAATCCAGTTTTCCCTAGGGACAAGTTTAATCAGGTCCTTCTCTACATTTTCAGGCGTATTGCCTTTGGATAGTTTTAGCCGGTGGGAGATTCGGAAGACGTGCGTATCCACCACAACTCCCGTGGGAACACCGAAGGCAGTTCCCATAACGACATTGGCGGTCTTTCGCGCCACGCCGGGAAGCGTCATCATTTCTTCCATGCTCTCGGGGACTTTCCCTCCAAAGTCGTGAACGATCTTAATCGCGGCGCCAATGATGTTCCTGGCTTTATTCCGGAAGAAACCCGTAGAGCGGATGTCCTGTTCAAGAACTTTCTGGTCGAGCCCGGCAAAATCAGCCGGGTCCGGGTACTTGGCAAAAAGAGCCGGTGTGACTTTGTTGACACGCTCGTCGGTGCACTGTGCTGAAAGTATGGTTGCAACCAGAAGCTGGAAGGCATTGCTATGATGCAGGGCGCACTCGGCTTTGGGAAATAACTTGTCGAGCGCCGCAAATATCTTCTTCACCCGTTGCGGAGTCGTGTAGGCAGATTTTCCGGTCTTCGCAGACTTTTTCCTCGCCTGCTTCGGTTTCCCGGTTACAGTGGATTTCATGGATTTCTCGTGATCGTGGGTAATTGATTTCGACATCGCCTATCGAGAGCGATTTTACTTCAACCCAGCGTTTTCAGCTGAAATTAGAGAAAAAGAGGACCAGTCCAGCTCTTCACCGTTGCGGGCAATAGCGGCAAGAATATGGTCGCGTACTAGACTGGCAATCGGCATCGGCGCCCGGGCATCACCCGCAGCGGCGAGAACCAGGCTCACATCTTTCAGGCCCAGAGGAATCTTGAAGCCAGCCGGAAGGAACTGTTCCTTTGCTATCAGGTTTCCGTAGGTTTTGTACACTGGAGCCGCAAAAAGCGTGCTTGTCATCACGTCAAGGAACCGTTCAGGATCAACTCCCGATTTGCGCAGCAGAGCGTATGCTTCACCCAGGGACTCAATCACCGACAGGATGAGGAAGTTTCCGGACAATTTGACGACGTTGGCCTGAAAGGGCTCACTGCCCACGACAAAGGTGCGCTGCCCTACGGCATCGAACACCGGCTGGCATTGCTCAATCGTTTTAGCTGGACCTGCGGCGACAACTACCAGTTTTGCTGCTTCCGCAGCCTCCGGGCGGCCGAAGACCGGCGCGGAGATGAATTGGTTTCCCGCATCGGCGTGAGCCTTGGCAAGCTCCGTGGCGAGCGCAACACTGATGGTACTGGCGGAAATGTGAATTGCCCGCTTCGAAAGCCTGGGGATCAATTGTTCACCGAAGACGACGGCGCGAAGCGCGCTGTCATCAGAAAGCATCGTGATCAGGACGTCTGCGCCGGCCGTATCAATAACCCTGTCTGCGACGACTGCTCCCTCGCCACGGAGCCTTTCACCACGCTCCCGAGTGCGATTGTAGACAGTGACTTTGTGGCCTGCCTTTAACAAGTTGCGGGCCATGGGGAGACCCATGTTGCCCAGGCCAATGAATCCAACGTCCATATGCTTCTCCAAGGGTTGTTCTGATGCGGAGGATCAGCCGCCAAGTGTATCCAGCATCTCGGGCAGTTCACGGTGTACGCACGTAAAGATCGGGGTGTCCCGAAGTGTGTAGTTGCTGGCCTCGGCGTGCCGCAGTTCCATTACAAGGTCAAGAACATGGGCGGGCTTATCGCTCTCAAAAGCCACCACGAACTCCTGGTCATCGAGACCGAAAGAATAGGTGGTATTCAGGCGCACAGTCGGAAAACGGTGGCCGATTTCAATGTGCTCGTTCATCATGCCCTGGCGCGCGT
>JBJKQZ010000227.1:0-4469 GCA_046704865.1 Terriglobia bacterium | reverse complement strand
ATCCAACGCTCGCCGAGTGTTACAAGAACGCCGCGTTTGATGGCATCAACCGGCTGCCTATGTAGTCCGGCGAGTGCAGGCTCCACTCATCATTTATCCAGACTGGTACGTCGCCTTGCTCAACAGTTTAAGGAATTATCTGCGGCGCCTGAAACAGCGCAACAAGCTGATCTGCTACTGGCTTGTCAGCCTGACGGGCAGGCCCTCAACGTTCACCTTCCGGGGAAATTCTTACCGCTATTTCTGGCACCGTTACAACGCAACCTGGAGGAATGAGCGCGCGGTTGAGATTCCTGTTGCGCGGAGTTTCCTTGCCGGAATCCCCGCAGAGAACGTTCTGGAAATCGGTAACGTCCTGTCGCATTACGGGCCGGTTTCTCACCAGGTGGTGGACAAGTATGAGCGCGCTGAAGGAGTGGTGAACGCTGATGTCTGCGATTTCAAACCGGACAGGAATTATGAGCTGATTCTGAGCATCTCAACGCTGGAGCATGTTGGATGGGATGAGGAGCCGCGCGACCCAGCAAAAGTCCTCAAGGCTTTTGACAATCTTCGGGCGTTGCTCGCGCCTGCCGGTAGACTGATGGTCACAATTCCGTTGGGCTACAACCCGCCGCTGGACCAGATGATTAATGAAGGCAAGATCAGCTTTACCGATAAGGTTTATCTCAAACGGGACCAAACCCGCAACATGTGGCGCGAAGTCAGATCTGAGGACGTTCGCCATCCTCACTATGACCGGCAGGCGTCCGCCGCTCATGAGCTTCTTGTGGGCATTATCGAAAAACGATAGCTCTGGCCTCGCATTGGAATTCTGAACCTGCCTCAGGAAGTCCACATTCCAATCACGCTTGAAACGCGCTGCCGAATGTCGCGTCGTTTTCCGGTGCCAGAGTTATTTGCCACGGTCGACGGTCCCGGAATCCTGCGCGAGAAATTCCGGGACTGCCTTGTCGCCTAATTTTTAGTAGCCGACTTGTGAGTCTGCGAAAAATGGAGGTCTTCTTTCCATCCCCCGGGGCTGATTTCGGTGATAGCGTGATCGTTCGACGCCACCGTGTTGTAATCGATCAGCGTCTGGCTATTTTTTCTTGCCTCATTGGTCACTTTTACGGGCACCTGCCCAACCAGCTTCCCGTGGTTGTTGTAAAACTGGACTGAGGGTGATTTCATGTTATTGACAACATCGATCTTGTAATTGCCAGGATTCAATTTCAGAGTCTTTCCTACGGTTGAGTGGTAAATCACATCGATTTGTTTGGTCTTGGCAAAAGCCATTCCCGCGAATAAGAAAACCACACTGAGTGCGGATATAACAGTGGTATGTATTTTGTTCGACATATTAAGGTCGATCCTCCTACTGCTGGTATTTGAGCTACATATCATATGAGAACATCAACAGGGATAGAGGTTGCCCGGCGCAGCAAAGTGCCTGTTTGTGTTCAATAATTGAACACTTTCGACAGTGTGAGCTGGATGAGGGGAAATTTCGGAGGTGTCCCAGGCCGGTTAATTAATGGGCGGGAAAGCCGAAAGGTACTCTGTGCAAGTCATTTGGTTGGAGAGGGTTGAAGTCTTCCGTCGATCAGCCAGGAATCGCCAACCTTTTCGAGGTGGGCAGTTTGAAGGCGAGAAGCTTGATCCAGCCGAGCTGCTCCAATTCCGGCGATAGCTACCCGGCTTCTTGAGGAACCCAGAATAACAGGTGCGAGAAACCAGCAGACCCTGTCCACAAGATGGAGATCAAAAAAGCTCCCCAGGACCTCGCCGCCACCTTCCACCATTACGCTGATGATTTCTTCCTTGACCAACCGTTTGAGCAGAGCTTTCAAAGGAACTTGTTTGCCTTTGAAAGTGATTACCTTGACTCCCGCGCGCTCAACGCGTGCTTTCTTTGCGATGCTTGCCTTTGCTGTGCAGGCAACAATGCATCTGCCCGATCGAACCACCTGGCTATCGAGCGGAACTCGCAGGCGGGAATCGAGAATGATCCGCCATGGCTCTCGGGAGCCGCTGACTCTGGGTCCCAGGTGCGGATCATCAATCAGAACCGTGTTGATTCCTACCAGCACAGCCTGATGCTCCGCCCTCAGAAGCCTTGCCCGGCGACGGGCTTCTTTGTCGGTGATCCACTTGGATTGCCCGGTACGGGTTGCGATTTTTCCATCGAGGCTGGTTGCCACTTTCGCGGTTACGAATGGCATGCCGGTAATCTGGAACTTTACGTACACCTCGTTCAATGCGGACGCTTCATCGGCACAGCAGCCTACCTTAACTTTCAGCCCATGCCTGCAGAGCATTCTTGCACCCTTGCCAGCGACGCGAGGGTTGGAATCCTGCACGGCATAGAAGACCCTGCGGATTCCCGCTTTCAGAATGGCATCCGTGCAAGGCGGAGTCCGTCCGTGGTGGCAGCACGGCTCGAGCGTGACGTATAAATCAGAGCCGCAAGCCTGCGGCCCGGCGTCCAGAAGAGCCTCAACCTCCGCATGATTTGTGCCCGCGCCGTGATGGAACCCTTTCCCGACCACGCGTCCGTTGCGGACGATCACACAGCCGACCCATGGGTTGGGATATGGAACGCCGGGGCACATCCGCGCCAGATCAAGCGCCATACGCATGTAATCTTCGGGTTGCCGGCGTTTGCTTTGCGCTTGCAATCACTGCACCTTGCTCAGGAGGTGACCGAGCTTGTCCTTCTTCACTTTCAGATACGCACGGTTTGCCTGGGTGGGAGCAATCTCCAGCGGGACGCGTTTCAGAATTCTCAGACCGTGGCGCCTGATTCCGGAAACCTTTTCAGGGTTATTCGTCAGCAGATGAATCTTGCGGACTCCCAAATCGCGCAGGATTTGCGCGCCCACCGAATAGTCTCGCATGTCGGCGGGCAATCCCAGCCGTTCATTCGCCTCCACTGTATCCAGGCCTTTATCCTGGAGCGCATAGGCGCGAATCTTGTTGGCGAGTCCAATGCCGCGCCCTTCCTGGCTAAGGTAAACGATGGCTCCCTCGCCTTTCTCACTCACCTTTTTCATGGCGGTCGCAAGCTGTTGCCGGCAGTCGCAGCGAATGGAGTACAGGGTGTCACCTGTTACGCACTGTGAATGGACGCGGACAAGCGTGGGGCGGTCCGGTGAGATCTTGCCCATCACCAGCGCCAGGTGCTCGCGGTTCTGCGAGGGACACTCATAAACGTACGCGGTGAAATTACCGAATTCTGTGGGCAGATTTGCGCTGGCCACTCGGACCACCAGCTTTTCACGATAGCGGCGGTACTCAATCAGTTGTTCAATGCTCAGGACTTTCAGCCGGTGCCGGCGCGCTATCTTTTCAATGCTTGGTGCGAGCGCTGACTTGCCGTTCCCATCGAGAATCTCGCACATCACGGCCACAGGCTTCATCCCGGCAAGGCGAACCAGATCGACGGAAGCTTCCGTGTGTCCAGCCCTTGCCAGAACGCCGCCCACCCGCGCCCGTATGGGAAAGATGTGACCCGGCCGAACCAGGTCATAAGAGCGCGCACGCGGGGACGCCAGCAGGCGAACCGTGGTTGCGCGATCCTGGGCGGAAATGCCAGTCGTGGTGCCCTTGCGGGCATCAACGGAGACCGTAAAATCGCAGCCGAAGGGTGTGGCGTTGTCATCGGCCCCGACCATGGGAGGCAGGCCCAGTTTCAGCGCGCGCTCGCGCGTCAGTGCGGCGCAAATCAGGCCACCGCCATCCTTGATCATGGTATTGATGTGGGCGGCGGTAGCCTTTTCCGCGGCCATCACAAAATCCGCTTCGTTTTCCCGGTCCAGGCTGTCGCGGACAATAACGAGGCGGCCAGCGCGGATGTCCCGCAATGCCTCTTCAACGGTAGCTGATTGCATCATATTTTCCTCTAACTCCCGGCGCTTTTGAGCGTCGCCAACAGGGAAAGAGCTGTCTGTGCAGCCTCAATCCCCTTGTTGAATTTGTTGTTTCCAGCACGTCGCGCGGCGTCGCGGTTGTTGTATGTCGCAAGAACTTCAAAAATGATGGGCAGGTTATGCCGAAGCGAAACGTCCATAATTCCGCGGGCGCACTCATTCACCACCAGCTCAAAGTGGTACGTGTCACCCTTGATCTCGGCACCTAGTGCGATCAGGGCGTCGTTCTTTTTCTGTTGCGCCAGCCGCTGGGCGAGGATTGGAATCTCAAAGCATCCCGGGACGGCAAAACTTCGGAGGTTTTTTGCTGGAACTCCAGCCGCCAGCAGAGTTTCCAAGCATTTCTTCTCCAGGCTCAGAGTGATCTCACGGTTGTACTCGCCGCGGATGATGGCAATGCGAAAACGCGCAACATCTCTTCGCGAGAGAACCGGATTGGGAGCAGTGGATTCCGCTTTTCGCAATCTCATTTCTTCAGCAGCCTTTCGATGTATTTACCCAGGATGTCGACCTCAATGTTGACCTGATGTCCGGGCCGCTTGCCGCCGAGTGTCGTGT
>JBJKQZ010000226.1:0-2709 GCA_046704865.1 Terriglobia bacterium | reverse complement strand
GGATCCTGGTGGAAGCGGTACTCGCGCGTGTTTTCCGAAGGGCTTGCACCCGGCTGGACGGCCAGCGCGCGCAGGCCCGCGTAGGCGCCGACCACATCGCTGGTCTGGAGCGGTTTGCTCAAAACGCGGTTCACCGCGCGCAGCAGATATTCCACGTCCTCAATGTCCGGCCGCACCTGGCCCGGGTCATCGTCATAATCCGTGTCAGTGGTTCCCAGCAGTCCGTGGCGATGCCATGGCATCATCACAAAGATCCGCTTCCCGGGCAGGATGGCCGCAAACATGGCAAAATCTCCGGCAACGGGCGGAATCACAATGTGCGTGCCTTTGGTCAGCCGGACGGTCTTGGACCCGTCGTAGCCGGGCAGCAGCGCGCGGACATAATCCACCCATGGGCCAGTGGCGTTCACCCAGAAGCGCGACGAGATTTCATAGCGCCTTCCAGTGAGGTTGTCCTCCACTTCCGCCGTGGTTATCGCGGGGCTGCCGTTTGCTTTCCCGGTATCCAGATTGAAATTGAGGACCTTCGCGTAATTGGCGACAACTGCGCCATGATCGGCCGCGTCCACAATGTTTTCGAGCGTCAGCCGGGCGTCATCCGTCAGCGAGTCATGGTAGACGGATCCGCCACGCAGGCCTTGTGTTTGCAACAGGGGGACGCGGCGCAGCAAGTCATCTTTGCTTAGCGTCTGATGTCGGTCAGCCGTTCCAAGATTGCCCAGCAGGTCGTAGATGGTGAGGCCCAGTCGGACCTTCAGCGGCGAAAAGGGATCACCCTGATAAATGGGAAACAGGAATGGCACAGGCCACGCGAGATGTGGGGCGAATTCGCGCAACAGGCGCCGTTCGCGCCGCGCTTCATGCACCAGGCGAAATTCAAACTGGTCGAGGTAGCGCAGGCCGCCGTGGATCAGCTTGGAAGAGCGGCTGGAGGTTGCGCCCGCAAAATCGTGAGCGTCCACCAGCGCGACTTTCATGCCGCGCAATGCCGCCTCGCGGGCGGTTGCCGCACCATTGATGCCGCCTCCGATGATGACAAGGTCGAACGTCGTTCCTGCGAACGATTCCAGTTTCCGATTCATAAGGCTTTGCTCGCCGAATATGGGCAAGACCAGAATCTTAACAGAATCACCGCGCGGAAGTCGCCCCGGTGGAACACAAAGTTGCAAAGGCCCTTGGTGTTCTCTGCAGGCATGGGCGCAACTTCGGCGGAAGCGGCAGGCAGGTTTCAGATGTTTTACAGGCGGGCGCATTCGCCGCTGTATTCAGGTCCGGCGCGGGATGACGGAACTGTTGCGGTTGGTAGGCAAACCAATGCGTCTTCAGAGAGAAGTCGCCGATGGCAGCTTCACTCTCCGGGATGCGAATATTCGTCGAAGCGCTATCGCTTGCGACTAACGCCTGCCCACGATGTAATCTTCCAGGCTGTCGGCTCGGGCTTTATTTTGGAACGCAATAACTTTCAGCAGGTCCTGGATTGAGATCATGCCCCGGTACGCGCCGTTTGTCGCAATCACCAGCAGGTGGTAAATGCTGTACCTTTCCATCAGGTTGACACATTCTTCCAGTGACTCCTGCGGTGAGACTGAAACCAGGCGCGTGCTCATAATCTCTGACGCGTGAACCCACTCTGGACACTTGTTCTCTGCGGCCACCTTGTCGGAGATGTCACTTTGTGAAACCACGCCAACCACTTTGCCTTGGCTGTTGCAAACAGCCACAGCACGCACCTGTTTTTCCCGGAGGTATCGAGCTGCTGCGTGAACGGTGGTCTCCTCCGCAATCGAGAAAACTTCGCCCCGTGGCTCGGTCAAGGTCGAAACCGTCATGGTACCCACCTCGGAAATGGAATTGACCCCATGCTAAGCCGCGTTTTTGGGGATTGCAAGCAGTTTTCAGGATTGTGCATACCGCCCAGGCGGGCGGGGCGAGAGGGGCGCCTTGCGGGAAAATCACCCGTTAGCTGCAACAGCGGTTGCCGGTGTCCGGAACTGCTCCATCGGTCTTTTCCATTTTCCCGCCGCATCGCGGGCAGGGAGGGAGCAATTGCCCTTTTTTCATGTTGAGAAGGTTCCCGCAGGAATCGCACTTGTATGCGGAATCTTGCGTGACAATGGTCAACGGCATGGAATTTTCTCCTGGCCGGTCAGTGGCAGACTTTACGGCCATGGGCTATTTTAGCGCGCTTCTCCTGCCATGGGGCCGTGCTGTCAGTGTCAAGCCAGGCGCGTCTTGCTGCGCCGTTGCTTTGGCGGCGGGAACGCGGCAGCCAGCGGTTCGATCAGCACCACGGCGTCAGCGCGGATGGCCTCGCCTTTGCCCACGGCGTCAACTCCTTCGCCGGTTTTTGCCTTGATGCTCACCTGTTCCGGAGTTATACCCAGCGCTTCAGCCAGCTTTTCTCTCATGCCGGGGATAAAGGGTGCCAGCTTTGGCCGCTCCAGGCTGATGGTGGAATCGACGTTGACGATCCGGTAGCCGGCCGCGTCCAGCAGTTCACAGGCGCGCCGCAGGAACATCAGGCTTGAGGCGTTGTGCCATTCGGGCGAGGTGTCAGGAAAGTGCCGCCCGATGTCGCCCAGTGCGGCCGCGCCCAGCAGCGCGTCACAGACGGCGTGGGCCAGGGCGTCGCCATCGGAATGGCCCACCGGTCCCAGTTCATACGGAACATGCACGCCGCCCAGAATAAGTTTTCGCCCGGCTGCCAGC
>JBJKQZ010000225.1:0-7286 GCA_046704865.1 Terriglobia bacterium | reverse complement strand
AGATTGCAATGGAGCCCTTGCCCGGCCGCGAACACCGGGATCAGCATAATCGACAGGAGCAGTCCGCAAAATTTCACTGTGTCCTCCCGAGACGAGGATTTGATGGGTAAGACTATACGCTTGGATTCGCGGCAGGGCGCAAAGAAATTTTAAGGGGCCCCGTCATTCCCAGGAGGCCCCTCGGGTTGATTTCAAGGTGAGGATGCTGAGGACTTAACTTGATGCGGTGACAGGCTGGTTGCAGTAGGTGAGCCAGCCGAACTTGTCTTCCGCGCGGCCCTCAACGATGTCGAGGTAGCGTTCCTGGAGCCGCCGGGTAACGGGGCCGGGCTGGCCCTTGCCCACCACAATACGGTCAACAGAACGGATCGGTGTGACTTCCGCCGCGGTTCCGGTGAAAAAGACCTCATCGGCGATGTAGAGAATTTCGCGCGCCAGAACCTGCTCAATGACAGGGATTCCAGCCTCTTCGGCAAGCTGAATGATGGAAGCGCGGGTGATGCCTGGCAGGACTGAAGAGCCGAGTGGCGGTGTATAGATCTTTCCGTTGCGGACCACAAAAATGTTTTCGCCGCTGCCCTCGCTGACGTTGCCCGCATGGTCCAGCGCAATGCCTTCCACGTAGCCGTTGGTGATGGCCTCCATCTTGATCAACTGCGCGTTCATGTAATTGGCGGCGGCCTTTGCCATGGCAGGCAGCGTGTTGGGCGCAATGCGGTTCCACGAACTGACGCAGACGTCCACGCCCTGCTTCAGCGCCTCATCGCCAAGATACTTGCCCCATTTCCACGCCAGCAGGTAAATCTCCACAGGGTTCTTCAGCGGGTTCACACCCAGCCCCTCATAGCCGCGGAAAATGAGCGGGCGGATGTAGCAGGACTTCACGCCGTTCGCTCGAACCAGCTCAATCATCGCCAGACGCAGCTGTTCGCGCGTGAAGGCAGTTTCCGTACGATAGATCTTTGCCGAATCCACGAGCCGGTCAACGTGCTCTGCCAGGCGCATGATGGCCGGACCCTGCGGCGTCTCGTAGGTGCGGATGCCCTCAAACAGGCAGGAGCCGTAGCTGACCACGTGCGAGGCTACATGAATAGTGGCGTCGCCCCAGGAAATGAATTTCCCGTTGTGCCAGACCTTCTCGTAAAAGTCCAATGCCATAGACTGTTCCCCTTCCTCCACAGCCGGTCTGCAGGCAATAAGCGTTCTTCCTGTTCGGGGCGCGAGGATATTCACAACTATTATATCACGGACCCCGGCGGGGCTTGGGCCGCAGTCGTTGTTGGCTGGCCCACCTGCTTTCAGTGGGTTTCTGCTTTGAATCGGCTAAGGCAATCAGGCATCTGGAGGGTCTGCCTGCCATTCAACTCCGGCATACAGCGATCCCGCCCTAAACTCGATTGCAAAAGTCTGCAATCCTGCTCCGCGACCGAGGTCCACGGCGAGCTTGGCGCATCGGCCAAACTCCACCTACTGCCAACGGAACTGTGAATTGACCTAAGCACTGCACAATTTGAATGGCATTGGATTCCTTTGGATGATCCCGGTATTCAGGCTCAGTATTGCCGGCCGACCGGGAAGAAGGGGGATAGATGTCCGTCTAACGCAGCTCTTTCAGTTGCATTTTCTTCGATTCGCTAATGATTAACAGACAGATACACAACCGGTAACATATTGATTTCAAATTTCTTGTCTCACAAGAATTGCCTGAGATCGGCCGCTAATCGGACACACGAAAGGGTATTAGCACCTTTGTCATATTGTCAAATATGCACTTAGGAGTATGATAGGTTTTGAGCAGAGATAGAACTGCTCATTTAGGGGGGGGGAAGAATGTTGATGTCCGTTTTCGTGCTGGTGGTTTCCACCGCACTTCTGCTGTTTTATGTCCAGGCGTTCTGTGATAGGGCCCTCAAGCGGGAATTCAGCCATGCGTATTTTCAGGATATTATCAACGCCATTCGCCTGGAGTATCCGCGCCTTTGTGAATCCTTCGCTTCTGGGAATTCGTACAACTACACTGACGCCCAACTTGCGCTCAAGTGCGACTTTATGACGCTTGAGTTTCTGCTGAAGAACGGAGATCCTTCTCGGCGGCAATTGTCACGCCATGAGCGGGTCTTGGTTCTTTATTTCCGTTTTCTGCTTTTCTGTCTGCCAATTCGACATGCTTTCAAGCTCCATGAGAAGGAAGCGGTAACAAGATTGGCATCGATCCTCCAGTTTTTTGCGAATTCGGTGGGAGAGAAATTGAGTGTTTCGTCACTTGCGACGGCTCAAGCCAGTCTTAAGTCCTGAAAGCAAGAGATAATCGGGGGGCTTATTAGATGTTGTCCAATCCATTGCGCCGAAAGGTCCTTGTTCTTAATGACAAGAAGTCCGTTCGCAATCTTCTTGTCCTCCTGAAGAGAATTGGAGGAGAGGACTCGCTGACTTCTGCTGGCGAGCCTTTACAGGCTTTGGATGATGACCGACAGTTTGAAGCTGTTGTCCTCGACATGCGCAGTTCTGACCGGAAAAGGAACGCGGAGATCCGGGGCATCGGTGAGGTTCGAGTAGGCAGGGCAGGAAAGTTGCTGGTCATCATCGCCGAGGTCAACGGTCCGCAAACCATGGACCTTCTTGAGAGATACACCGTCAACGGTCTCCCGGAAACCCTCCTTTGGCTGGTCAGCCACCGCTACAAGCCCCGCCGTCAATAAGAATGCCTTTCTATCCTGAAGCGTAGGACGCTTCATTTCTATTTCAGTCTCTGCGGTGTTTCTGAATCGTCCGTTCTGAACGCAGCCCTTGTCCCCTTCTGCAACGGCTGCTGCAATCAAGACTCCTGCCTAAAGAGCCGCTTTTGGACAGAAAAGCTCCTCTGACCAATCCTCCACACAGAAAATATGTGCGAGACAACTGCCGAGTCCTGCGCGTTACTGATTTACCGCTGGCGCCCGTGGGCTATTGCGAGGCCGGCGTGTAAGCTCATTTGGCCTTCTTATGGATTAACCACCGGCACTTCAATGTTTGTCGGGTAGCGGCTGGTGTGGAAGACGCGTTCAGTGGCCTTCCGGAAATCCGCCGCCTTGGCTTTAAAGATGTTGGGCACATAGGTTTGCGGGTTGCGGTCGATTACGGGGAACCATGTGCTCTGCACCTGCACCATAATGCGGTGCCCTTTTAGAAAGCGATGGTTATTGGTGTGGAGATCGATGGTAATCGGTGTCACCTGGTTGGGCGTCATCGGCTCCGGATGGACAAAGCTGTTGCGGAAACGCGCACGAAACACGTCATTGGCAATCATCAGCTGATATCCGCCAAGTTTCGCGTCCTCAGGATACTCTTCCGGATAGACGTCAATAAGCTTGGCAACGTAGTCGCTGTCGGTTCCGGTGGTGGAGACGAACAGGTGCGCCACAATATCGCCTGCCACGGAGATGTCTTCTGTGAGGGGCTTGCTTTCCCATGTCAGAGTGTCCGGGCGGAAGCTTGCAAGCCGCTGGTCCTGCAGGAGCCAGGTACACCAGTCGCCGCAGGGGTAAGTGGGGTCCATTGGTCGCTGGCGGTAGGGAACCGGATTGTTGGGATCTGAAATGTAGCTGTCGTAGCCGGGCTTTTCATCTTTGCCTTGAGGCGGATCAAAGGACAATCCGCCTGACGCGTGGACGTATAATTTGCGTTCAGTGATGTTCTGCCGAGGCGGCCACTCGTCATAGGCCTGCCACTGGTTTGAGCCGGTCTGGAAAGTCAGAGCCTCTTTGAAGGGCAGGGGACCTTTGTCCTTCAGCCAGTGTGCAAACCAGGCTGCCTGCACTTTCTCTCGAAAATATTCGCTGGTGTCGCTGCCAAAATCAATCGGGCCCAGAGTTCGCCCGGTGCCGTGGGCCCAGCCTCCATGGTTCCACGGCCCGGCCACCAGATAGTTCAGGTGATTCTTGTCGTGCTTTTCAAGCGCTTCGTAGATCGTAACCGGACCGTAAAAATCTTCCTGGTCCCACCAGCCAGCCACATTCAGATTGGGCACAGTCAGCTTGAGCTTTTTAACGTAGGGCGTCACGGCCTGCTTTTGCCAGAACGTGTCGTAATTCGGGTGAGCGACGTAATCGTTCCAGGTGGGAATGGTTCCGTGCAGGTATTCGGCGTTGGCGTTTGAAAGCGGTCCCAGGTTCAGGAGATACCATTCGAAAACGTCGTGCCGGCTGAAATCGAAATGAAAATTTGTCTTTCCTGTTTCCATCATCGTGGCGTAAAAAAATCCGTAGCTCAGGCGGAAGGCGCCATTGTGATGGAAATCGTCGCCCAGAAACATGTCGGCCGGCGAGGCTTGTTCCGAAACGGCCTTCAGCGCCGGGTGCGGGTCCAGCAGCGCCATCGTGGTGAGCCATCCGCCGTAAGAAATGCCCAGAATTCCCACCCGCCCGTTGTTGTTGGAAACGTGTTTCAGCAGCCAGTCGATGGTATCGTAGGTATCCGTGCTTTCGTCAATCGCTTTGGGATCGCTGTGGTCGCGCGGGGGCCGCATCATCACAAATTTCCCTTCAGACTTGTAGCGCCCGCGAATATCCTGAAATACAAATATGTAACCGTCGCGGATTAGTTCCTTATAACCTGCAAGCTTTCGGCTGTAACCCTGGTCGTCGTCATTCAGGCCGTAGGGTGTGCGTTCAAAAATGAAGGGCAGGGGCGACAGAACATTCCTGGGAACATAGATTTCCGTGTGCAACCGCACACCGTCGCGCATGGGGATCATCACGTCCATCTTGGTAAAGATTTGATGAACGTCGGGCACGTCTTCAGCAGCACGAGCGGCCGAAGGGGGCAGGGCAAAGAGGAGCAGGAGCGCGGTAAACAACAAGGCGATCACGCCGCGGAATGGTTGCGCCGCTAATTGCTCTCTGCCCCAGTCGTAACCTTGCATCGGCATGGGTACTCTCCTTGGTGCATTTGTTGAAAGGTTAACGGCGGCTCTCCGCCATTCCTGTGTTCGGTAGGGAAGGGCTTTGCCCTCGTGTCTTGGTCCACAACGGCAGAACTCCCGTTTCGCTGGGTTCGCCTGGCCGTGTTGACGCTCGCATTGTAGCATTGGCCGCCTCGCAAAGGAAAAGCTCATTCCTTAAAATTGCAGCCATGGCCAAGGCTTCCCGACAATTTATTCTGGACGGTACCTTTCGCACGTGTTTAAATCTTGAGTTCGGCTGCGCTAATTGACTGGATCAAAATTGCCGTTGGGGAACAGAGGTTGCCTTCGTAGCAGTCTGTTTGGAAGCTGATGCGATGGGAAGCCGGCGCAGCAATCAATAGAAGGGAGCCTTCGCATGTCTCGTAACATCTTTTGTCGTGTGGTCTTAATATTGATTACAGCAATCGCATTCATATTTTCTGTGGGCCGCGCAGCCCGCGCGCAGAACAAGCCCGTTGTCGGCTCAAGGAATGTGTCGATTGCCGACCCGCCACTGCCGGTCCCGGGTACCAAGCCTTGCACCGTGCAATTGTTTTCCAAAGAGAATTTTGGCCCGCCCGGCGAGAACACGCGCATGGATTCCATTCCGCATCCCTTCAACTACCAGCCCCCTGCAGATTGCAAAGGGCCCTGGGCCAAGGTGATGCTGATTGCTGACTTCTCCGTCGATCCCGGCCACCAATACGATCGGACGGCCTCCATCTGGCTCAACGGGGTGAACATCTACTTTGGCACCACGGAAGAGCCTTCGCCGGACTTTGGACCCAATTGGCAGATCGAACGTGACCTTACGGATTACTCCAGTCTGCTGAGCGCGCCGGGCAAAGGCGATGCACTCATCAATAACTGGACCGATCCTCTGCGCGCCAGCGTGATCCATGCAAGTGCGCGAATCCTCTTCTATCCTGCTGATGCGAGCCATCCTGCGCCCCGGACGCCTGACCAGATCTTTGCGCTGAATTCGACCAATGCGCCTGAAAACCTGCAAACCGGCGCGGAGCAACTGGTCCGCAAGATTACTTTTCCGCGCAACACCGAACGCGTTTTCCTGGACGAGTTCGCGCAGAGCCAGTTCCACGATGAGTTCTGGTACACCTGTCTGCCCGACAAATACATCCAGCAAACAACAGCTTTTGCCATGAAGCGAGGCTATAAGGGTGCGCCCAAGCGCCCGCGTGCGTGCAGCGGCGGCAGCTACCGCGAAGTTGAAGTGTTGATTGACGGCCAGCCGGCGGGACTTGCTCCGATTTTTCCCTGGGTGTACACGGGCGGCATCGATCCTTTCCTGTGGCGGCCCACGCCGGGCGTCCAGACCTTGGACTTTGTGCCTTACCGGATTGATCTTACTCCCTTCGCCGGCCTGCTAAGCGACGGCGAGCCCCACTCGGTCGCTGTACGCGTGCTCGGCTCGAATCACTACTTTTCCGTTGGCGCGGCATTGCTGGTCTATCGCGATGCCAAGGCTGCCCAGACCGGAGGAGCCATCACGCGCAACACGCTGAAAGGCCAGTCGCTGGAGCCAAGCGTTACCAGCACGCTTGGCAATGTCCCGGAGAAAGTGGAAGGCAGCGTCGTGACGAGCGCGAATCAAAGCTATGAAATTGAAGGTTACGTCAGGACTTCTGCCGGGCGAGTCAGCACCCGTGTGGAGCAGAGCTTGAACTTCAAGAACTCGCAGACGTTCAATACGGTAGACCCGAAAACCATGCGGCACGTCATTGAGCAGTCGGGCCGCATTTCCGGCACGAGCACCAGCACCGGCGGGGACTCCGGTGGCCGTGCGCTCTCGCGTTCGCTTGATTACTCACTCACGGCGGACGTCCTGCGGCGCTCGAATTCCGACCACAGCCGCTCCAACCATGTGCAGCTGCACCAGGTCTACGATAAAACTATCGAGCAGCGAGAGGCAGGGCTTCCACCTTATACGGCCAGCGTCAGCAATGTCCGCAAGGCCAACGACCAGGTGACCTTTAACTTCAAGGACCATCACGTCAGCCTTTCCGGAAATCGCGACCAGACCAGCACACAGGACTTTTCATTTACGGACTCGCTGGGCGATTGCTACAAGGCGAACCTGAAAGCGGAAGGCGGCAAAGTTACGGATTTTACCGAGGGGCATGGATGCAGCGGGAAGCCCATGCACTGGTTCGTTCAACCGACCGGCGCCCCGGATAGCTTCGGCTGGCGCAAGAATATAAAGCACTGACTGAAACTCTGAGGGCTTGGCAGCGGTTGCGTCGCGGTGTCCCGCCCCTTCAGTGCGACGTTAGTATTCCAAAGTTGCCTGCTTACGTGCCTTAGTGTTTAACTCCTGGTGAGTGCCTTCCGCTCAGCCTCGGCCACG
>JBJKQZ010000224.1:0-3133 GCA_046704865.1 Terriglobia bacterium | reverse complement strand
GACCGGGACTGTTTGATGGAGTTTGGAGTTATTCAATGCTGAGTATGCTCAGATCGCTTTGGAATGTGTTTCTGCATATGTTTCAACCGCGGGTGACCGTACAGTACCCCGAGCAGAAGCCGTATCTTCCTCCCCGCCACAAGGGGCGCATCATTCTCAGTCGCGACCCTGACGGCGAAGAACGCTGCGTCGCCTGCCATCTTTGCGCCGTTGCCTGCCCGGTGGATTGCATTTCGCTCCAGGCGACGGAGGACGAGCACGGGCGCCGCTATCCGGAGTTTTTCCGGATCAATTTCTCGCGGTGCATATTTTGCGGTTACTGCGAGGAAGCCTGCCCGACCTACGCCATTCAGTTGACTCCGGATTTCGAGATGGGCGAATACAACCGGCAGAACATGGTTTATGAGAAGGAACACCTGCTGATCAGCGGTGAAGGCAAGTACCACGGCTATAATTTCTGGCGGGTTGCGGGAGTCAAGATCGGCGGGAAAGACAAGGGAGAGGCTGAAAACGAGGCCCCGCCCGTGGACGTTCGCAGCCTGCTGCCCTGAGATCAAGGTTATGGAAGTCGTTTTTTACATTGCGGCCATTGTAGCGATTACCTCGACGGTTCTGGCGATTACACGCCTGAACGCCGTGCACGCGCTGCTCTATCTGATTGTTTCCTTGCTGTCCATTTCGATCGTCTTTTTTGTTCTCGGCGCTCCGTTTATCGCGGCGCTTGAGGTCGTTATTTATGCCGGGGCCATCATGGTGCTGTTTGTCTTTGTGGTCATGATGCTGAACCTTGGGAAAAGGGCCACGGAAATGGAAAGGCAATGGCAGCGTGGTGGAATGTGGGTTGGCCCTTCAATCCTTGCGGCGATTCTGATCGCGGAAGTCGCATACCTGGTTTCGAGTCCAAGCACTGCGGTCTATGGTTCCACGGTGATTGAACCGAAGCAAGTGGGAATTGTCCTGTTCGGGCCTTACCTGATTGGAGTGGAACTGGCTTCGATGCTGCTGCTTGGGGCCCTGGTGGGTGCTTACCACCTGGGCCGGCGTACACCGGAGAAAACGGAGAAGTAGAATGACAACCGTACCCATGCACCAGGGATTACTCCTGGCGGGAATTTTGTTTGCGCTGGGACTCATGGGCCTCCTAGTTCGGCGTAACGTGATCTTTATGCTGATGTCGCTTGAGATTATGCTGAATGCCGCTGGCCTGGCATTTGTTGTTGCCGGCGCCCGATGGGGCCAGGCGGACGGTCAGATTGTGTTTCTATTTATTCTTGCCATGGCTGCTGCTGAAGTCTCCGTGGGGCTTGCCCTGGTTCTCCAGATCTACCGCCGTTTCAAGACTCTGGATTCTGATGCTGTTAGTGAGATGAGAGGATAACGTGCTCCACCTGTTGTGGCTGATCCCTGCGTTTCCGATTGTGGGCTTCTTGCTGCTCGCAACGCTCGGGAAGCGCATGCCGAGAAAGATGGTTCCGGTCATTGGAGCGGGCTCCATTGGGTTGTCGGCCGTGGTTGCTTTCCTGATTGCCGGCAGCTTCCTCACTTCTCCGCCGCCCGGCAACAGCTACACCCAGGTTCTCTGGACTTGGATGGACGTAGGTGGATTCCGGCCGGAAATCGCCTTCTATCTGGATGCTCTTTCACTGTTGATGATTCTGGTTGTTACCTTTGTCGGCTTCCTGATTCATTTTTATTCCGGCGAGTTCATGGAGGACGACGAGGGCTACAGCCGCTTTTTCGCTTACATGAATCTGTTCGTCGCCTCAATGTGCACACTCCTTCTGGGCGCCAACCTGCTGCTCTTGTTCCTCGGTTGGGAGGGTGTGGGCCTCTGCAGTTACCTGCTCATCGGGTTCTGGTACAGGGAACCGGCAAACGGCCTGGCGGCGCGGAAGGCCTTTATCGTGACGCGCGTGGGCGACACGGCCATGACGCTTGGGCTCTTCCTGCTTTTTGATAAGCTGGGAACTCTGAATATTCAGGAACTGATGCACCGTGCGCTGGTTCAGTGGCCCGTAGGTTCAACGCTGGCTGTCCTGGCCGGACTGTTGCTGCTGGGCGGTGCGGTAGGGAAGTCGGCACAGCTTCCGCTGCAAACCTGGTTGCCGGATGCCATGGCCGGCCCGACTCCCACAAGCGCCCTGATCCACGCCGCCACCATGGTGACGGCCGGTGTTTATCTGATTGCCCGCACCCATGTCCTGTTTTCGATTGCTCCGCAGGCGCAGCTTGCTGTCGCCATCGTGGGGGCGGCAACATTGATCCTGGCGGGATTCAGCGCGATCACGCAGTCGGACATCAAGCGCGTGCTGGCCTACTCCACCGTCAGCCAGATCGGATATATGTTCCTGGCGCTGGGTGTGGGAGCGTGGTCAGCGGCGATCTTCCATTTCATGACCCACGCCTTTTTCAAGGCGCTGCTCTTCCTTGGAGCCGGGGTCATTATTGAGTCGCTGCACCACGAACATAACATTTTCAAGATGGGCGGGTTGCGCAAGGAAATGCCCGTGGCTTTCTGGACCTTCCTGGCGGCCGGATGTTCGCTGGCCGGGTTGCCGCTTGTTACTGCGGGCTTCTACAGCAAGGGCCTGATCATTTGGGACACGTGGTCTTCAACCCGCGGCAGCGGTGTGCTGTGGGCTGCCGCTGTCTTTGGCGTATTGTTGACCTCGATCTATACGTTCCGTCTGATTTTCCTGGTCTTCTTCGGAGAAGCGAAGACTGAAGTCCACAAGCGGCCCGGCTTCAGGATGATGATGCCCTGCGTCGTGCTCGGCATTCTGTCAGTGGTTGGAGGATTTGTCGAAACCCCAGAGTTCCTGGGCAATATCCACTCCTTTACGGACTTTTTGCACCTGGCGCTCCCACCAGTCACGGAAGGTCCGATACGTGGCATGTCGGAACTCGGTTCGGAAGGCCTGGTGACGGTAGCGTTCCTGATTGGGCTTTACGTCTCGTACCTTTTCTTTATCCAGAAGCGCGAGCTGGCGGAGGCGATCACGGCTCCCGCGATTGCCAAGGCTCTTCACCGCTTCTGGTATTCGGACTGGGGTATGGATTGGCTGTACGAAAGAGTTTTCGTGCGTCCCATCATGTGGATTGCACGGGTCGATAAGAGCGATTTCATCGACTA
>JBJKQZ010000223.1:0-3403 GCA_046704865.1 Terriglobia bacterium | reverse complement strand
GATCAGAATCGTGCGTGTACCAATTCCCAATGGCGCGACTGAGGTTTCAGTCCCGAGCATTGAAGCAGGTGAATCGCTGATGGCGGCATGGGCGGTTCGGGCGGGTGATTCGGAGCTTATGGGGGCGAATGCGGTTGAATTGACGGACCTGAGCGGCCCCAAGGCGAAATTGCAAGGGCAGGCTCAATTCCACACCGTACTCTTTTTCATTTCCAGCCGGACGGGCATGCAGGTAAAGCGTCCGGCCGTCGGGGCTGAAGGGTTTGTGATTGACCACTACGATTCCGGAGCGGTTGACGCTTATTTGCGCTCGACGGGCGAGCGACTAATGCAGGCGTTTGAATCTCAGAAACCTTACGCTGTATTCAGTGACAGCCTCGAAGTTTTCATGTCCAACTGGACTCCGAACCTGCTGGATGAATTCCGCCGTCGGCGCGGCTACGATCTAAAGCCCCATTTACCTGCCCTCGTTGGCGATGCTGGTCCTGAGACCGCGGCAGTCCGCTGTGATTGGGGCCGCACACTCACAGAGCTTGCCAATGAACACTACCTGGTTGCACTGCGGGAGTGGGCGGATCGAAACGGCACGTTGCTGCGCTGCCAGGCCTACGGTGAGCCGCCAGTAACGCTTTCGAGCAGTCGGCTGGTTGATCTGCCGGAAGGCGAAAACCCGGACTGGAGAGGACTCAGTCCGGCGCGTTGGGCATCATCGGCCTGCCATCTGTATGGCAAACCCGTCACATCAGCAGAAACCTGGACCTGGATTCACTCCCCGGCATTCCGCGCGACACCTTTGGACCTGAAGGCAGAAGCCGATCGTGATTTTCTTCAGGGTATCAACCAGATTGTCGGCCACGGCTGGCCCTACTCCGCGCCGAGCGCCGAGGAGCCTGGTTGGCGATTCTATGCTGCAGGAGCGCTGAACGATCACAATCCGTGGTGGCCCGCAATGCCGGACCTGGCGCTCTACCTGCAACGAGTGTCCTTTCTGCTTCGTCAAGGTAAGCCGGCCAATGACGTCGGCGTGTATCTTTCCAACAGCGACGCGTGGGCGAAATTTACAGTTCACACGAACCCGTCGGTCAATACGACGCTGGCCTCACTTGTGGGGAAAAACGTAGTTCCTGCCATTCTGGACGCCGGGTTTAATTTCGATTTTTTCGATGATGAGGCCATTGAAATCGCTGGAATTCCACACAAGGCAGTTGTCCTGCCAGGTGTGGAGAGGATCCCGCTGGCCTCTTACAAAAAACTCAGAGACTACGTGCATCAGGGCGGAATTCTGATTGCAACCAGCCGCAAGCCTGGTCTTGCTCCCGGCCTCTTGGAAGGCCGCCATGACAATGAACAAATTCAGGCGCTTTCTCGCGATTTATTTTCGGGCCGAAACACTCGAAGCATTTTTGTTGAGGACGAAGCAGACCTTGGCATTGCTCTTGCCAAGGGGCTAACCCCGGACGTTGAGTTGAATCCCAAAGTGTCCGAAATAGGGTTTATCCGCCGCAACCTCGAGGCTGGAGAGCTTTACTTCCTGGCGAACACCGGTAATCAGGGACGGGACGTTGAGGCTACTTTCCGGGTGAAGAAAATGTCCCCTGAGCGCTGGGACCCGTTCACCGGCGCGAAATATGCTTTGCGTTCGAGCGTGGCAAGCAACGGGCGCATCTTTGTGCCTTTGCACCTCGACCCCTATGAATCGCTGATCCTGATGTTTTCTGAATTCGCGCAGCCGTCTGCCCCGGAGTGGCCTGAGCAAGATCAGTCGAGGGCTTCAATCGATTTGAGCCGTGATTGGAAAGTGAGTTTCGACGGCACGGAGAAAACTGTCCAGTTGGATCAACTGCGTTCCTGGACGGATATTTCGGATCTTCAGTACTTTTCCGGCCAGGCCGTTTATGAAAAGAGTGTTTCCGTCCATGCATCGATGCTTAAAGATGGGCGGAAGGCTTATCTGAATTTCGGCAAGGGCGTTCCTATCAAGCCGTATCACCGCCAGAATGGTACTCAGGCCTGGATTGAAGGCCCCGTGCGCGAGGCCGCTGTGGTCTATATCAATGGCCGGCGTGCAGGATCAGTATGGTGTCCACCCTATGAAGTGGAAGTCACGCGGTTGCTGCAATCCGGAACGAACATGATTCGCATTGTGGTTGGCAACCTTGCCATCAATTCCATGGCTGGGAAATCACTCCCTGACTACCGTCTCTTGAACGACCGCTACGGTAAACGTTTTGCGCCGCAGGATATGAACGACCTAAAGCCGCTGCCCTCGGGCATACTGGGCCCCATAACACTGGTTATGCGTTCAAGGATTTAGGGTGTTCAAGCATACGTTTCTCGCGCGGGTCTGATTTCCCTTACTTTTTCAAGCCGTCCAGCATTCCAGCTTCGAGCCACGCCAGATCTTGCCGGGCATAAAGGAACGACTGGTCGATTGTCAGGGCTTTCTGGAAATTATCTTCAGCCAGCGTGCGATTGCCTTGCATGGCAGCGTAAATTCCTGCCATCTCATAGGCATGGAGGCGGAGAGTAATGGAATTATCCGTCTTCCGTTGTTCGTTGACCAAGACGAATTGCTTGAGCCAGTCGTCAGCTTTTTGCACTTGTCCGGACTTGTAGAGTCCAATGGCGCGAAACAGGCCGTTGCCCTGGATGTCATTGTCCAGCGTATTGGCGGCGGACTGCCAGGCGGCCGCGGCCCCAGAAGAGTCTCCTTTTCCCTGCAATACCAATGCCTTGTACATCAGCAAGCGCGAACTCGCAATCCTGGCAAAACTGTCCACACCAAGATTCGAGGGAGGATTTTGAGCTGAGGCGATATCATCCAGTGATTTGGTAAATTGGGAATTCCTGGCAGCTTGCAATGCCAACATCAACTGGATACCCCGATAGAGGTGCAGTAAGGCGTAGGAAAGATGAGTTGGCCCGAAAGTGTGAGAATCGAGGATTTTGAGGGCTTGTTGAATGTTTCCGACTTGTGCTTCCAGCGAAGCAAACCTCTGCAGTAGTTGATCATTCCCGGGCTGAATTGCCAGAGCCTTTTGAAATACGCTTCTTGCTGCTTCGACATGGCCCAAACGGGCATTGGCGTTTGCAACCAGCAGGACGGTGGCCAAATGGTCAGGATGCACCTCCAGGGCGCGCGTCAGCAGGCTCAACCCTTTCTCCTGATTTCCTTCAATCATCATGGCCATCCCCAAATTGCGCAACGCCGAAAAGTTGCGAGGAGCTTTCTCTACCGCTGATCTCCAAAGGTCGATGGCCTCTTTTTGCCTGCTCCTGCTGTAGTAAAGGTCACCCAGAAGAACGTCTGCATTTGCATCATCAGGTTCTGTATCCAACGCGGTTCCTAACACGCTGACGTCTTCTGCCCGGAAGGGGAAAATCTGAAGTTCCAGATTCTCTT
>JBJKQZ010000222.1:0-5783 GCA_046704865.1 Terriglobia bacterium | reverse complement strand
CGCCGATGCGGCAAGAATGCTCCATACGCTTTCCGGCCACACGCATCGCGTGATCACAGGCGTCTGCATTGTTCGCGCGCCAGGGACCGTCGAGGCATGGACGCACGAAACTTCCTCCGTTACATTCAGGAATCTGACTGATGACGAGATTGAGGCTTACATCGCTAGCGGCGAGCCTTTCGACAAGGCCGGAGGTTACGCCATCCAGGGCCTTGCTTCACGCTTCGTGCCCCGCATCGAAGGATGCTACTTTAACGTGGTAGGACTCCCCATCCCTCTGGTGTACGAAATTCTAAAGGATATCCGGCTCAAAGGATAATTCGGTCGTCGCCCTGGCGGCGCGTGACACGCTCACGGTCAAGGTACTCAAGCAACGGAATGGCATACTTGCGTGTTAGCCCGGTAAGATCCTTGAATATGCCGACATTAATCCGGTTGTTCGTTGATTTCTGGCGTGCCAGCATTTCCCGCAATTTGCTGAGCGCGGATGCATGGAAGATCAAATTCTCCGCAACTTTCACCAGAACTTTCTCCTTCAGCAACATTTGAAGTATCTTCTCTGACCTTGCACGGTCAATTTTCAGCCGCGCCAGCACATCACTCGCTGCCGGCACGGAGAGTCCTGCCGCCACAAATGCCTGAACAATCTGGTCGCGAGCCGCCGCTTCCTGCGGGCTGAGTTCGATAGTACGCCCCGCGCGGCGAACCGCCTCGCCGCTAATTTCAATCTTGCGCTCCGTCTCCAACTGGCGAAGCGCGGCAGTAAAAACCAGAGCCGACGGAGCTTGTTTGCGCCGATCCCGGATTCGACCGCGCAGGTCCTCCTTGGAAATACCGCTCATCAACGGATTGGCGTTGTGGAAAATCTCGAGTTGATGGACGATCTCACCTGTCATGTGTTCAAAATGATCCGCATGGACGAACACGCTTGCAGGCTGGCCCAGAACCACAAGGCGCTTCTTCGCCTGAAGCACTTGGCCCATTCGATCGATGTCGGCGGCGTGGCGGCCCGTCCGCGCCGCCAGCACCGGCAGGCTCGCTTCTCCCGTTTCCCGAACGAGTTGTTCCAGACGTTCTTCTTCACTTCCTTTTTCGATCACCGACAAAAACTCTGTGACAGCCGGATCGGAAAGCCTGTGCCGGCCCGGCAGATTGTCCAGCACTACGCCACCGCCAATGGTAACCACAGGTGAAAACTGCCGGACGATGAACCGGTCACCCGGCAGGAACAGCCCGGCTCTTGCCAGTCGGAGTTGCACATATCCCTGCCTTCCGGGAAGAAGTTCTTTTTCACCCAGCAGCACGATTTCCGCCACTGTCTCAGAGGTTCCAGAATGGAAATGTACTCGGGCGCGGTTTTTCAACGGCCGGGCAGAGGCCAACAGACTCAGCGAACAATCCAGTCGTGATGTGGCCTGAAACAGTCCGGGAGCAGCCAGCACCATGCCGCGCTCAATTTCGCTGGTTTCAATGCCCGCAAGATTTAGAGCCGTTCGCTGGCCTGCAGAAGCACTCTCCGCAGAGGCATTGTGCACCTGGATGCCCCGCACGCGGGCCCGTAAACCTTCAGGAAAGATTTCGGCTTCTTCATCCTTGCGGATGGTTCCAGCAATCAGCGTTCCGGTAACCACAGTTCCAAAACCCTTCATCACAAAAGCGCGGTCAATCGGCAGCCGAAATGGCAAAGCAAGAGGTCTTGCCACAATTCCCTGGGCAAGCCGCCGTATTTCATTCCTGACCCCTTCCAGCCCTTCGCCAGTTTTCGCACTGGCCGCAATCACCGGGGCATTCTCAAGAAAAGAGCCCTTTGTCATTTCCTGAAACTCAAGCCGGACCAGATCGACCATGTCGCGGTCCACCAGATCGCACTTGGTAATCACCACTAAACCTTGCCGAATATTGAGCAGGCGGCAAATGTCAAAATGTTCGCGGGTCTGAGGCTTGATGGATTCGTCCGCGGCTATCACCAGGAGCACAAGGTCAATTCCACCCACACCGGCCAGCATGTTTTTTACAAAACGCTCGTGCCCGGGAACATCCACAAATCCCACGCGCAGGTCATCACCCAGATCCAGATGGGCAAAACCCAAATCAATGGTGATCCCACGCTTTTTCTCTTCTTCCAGGCGGTCGGGATTGATGCCCGTCAGGGCCTGCACCAGTGCGGATTTGCCATGGTCAATATGACCGGCGGTTCCTACAATCAGATGTTTCATTGCACAAGAATTATCAGGGATGGCGGGATGTTCTGGCAACTGCCACCGGAGGGCAAGTTCTTTCGCCTGGAAGCGAGCTTACCCGCTACAGAAAGGTCAAAGGTGGCGCCTCGCGGCATAAGCCCACTGCTACTGTTGCTTTGTGGGCTGTTGCGCTTGTGGCTTATCGCGCTCGCTGCCCAGCCACACGCTTGCCACCTTCCAACCGGCCTGAGTCTTTTGCAGGACCATGTGGTAATGGGCAACGGCTTCCGGATTTTCAAAGTCCACGGCAGCAAGCACACGGGTTTTGCCGGGTGAATAGGTGAGATGCCTGACAAGCACTTCAACTTTGGAATCCTGCCGGGCTTCGCCGCTTTCATCCGGAGGAGCCTGGAGCGCGGGCATAAAATACGTATTGATCGATTGGTTCAAAGTACTTCCAGCATTTTTCCCTTCAAGCGAGGCGAGGTATTTGGCTCGAAGCCCCACAACAGTTGCCGCCGTCTCAATGTCATCCTGGATCACCGGATCGGTCACCTGCTTCTCCGCCGCGTGGAGTTTTGGAACAAGCGCAGGATCTGAACTGATGGAAAGCGCCAGAATGGCGTTCTCGGTCACATTCCGGTCGGGCTCATGGTCTGAAGTCCGGACCTTGTTCAGGAGAATTTCAATATCTTGCGGATTGTTTGTTCCGCCCAGCGCCCCGTAATAGAAGCGCCGCAAGTCGAGATTGCGCGGATCGTTGAGAAGCTTCACAAGGATCGCCATGGACCGTTCATCGCCGAAGTAAGCCAGCGTCTGGGCAGCAAATTCGGCGGTGCGGTCGTCCTTTAGCGCATTTTGAAGCTTTGGAATAATGACGGGGCCGGCAGAAAACGCCGCGCGATACAGATTCTCGCTCGCTTCCTGATCCTGGGAACTCAAAATCGCATAAAGCTTTGCCGGCGACCATTGTGAATCCAGAAGCTCGCCGCGTTCCCGCACCACAGTAGCCGGCAACGAAGGCGCAGCGAACACAAAAGGCTGCCACAAGGCAAGGGCCGCCAGTGCCAGCCCAACCGTGCGCCAGGTCTTTCTGGCCATCCATCCCGTTTCTAATTGACTATGATTTTCCATTGAGCAATTCAGGCAATTCTCGCAGATCATCAATCCTGATATCCGGCGGCGCCTCATCGAGTGTTGGCGCGCCAAACCCGTAGTTGACTCCGCAGGTCCAAACGCCCGCGTTCCGCCCTGCCAGAACGTCTGATATGGAATCGCCAATCATCAGAGTTCTGGAGGCAGGCACCTGAGTTTCCTCCATCAGGCGGAATAGACCGATCGGGTCCGGCTTTTTGTTTTCAAAACTATTGCCACCATAGATGCGCAGGAAGCATTCCGACAGACCCAGGCCCGCCAGCATGTCGCGGCTGAAATTCACTGGCTTGTTGGTCAGCACCGCCATCTTGCGGCCGTCAAGATCAGCCAGCGCCTCACGAACTCCGGGATAGGTTGCGGTGTTGTCTAGCATGTGTGCGCGATAATGCTTCAGGAAAATTTCCGTGGCCCGCTCCACCTGTTCTTCTTTGGCATCGGCACCCAGAGCCCTGCTGATCAGGACCGTTACGCCCTGACCTACGTATGATGCGATTAACTCCACGCTGAGTGGCTTGCGGCCGATTTTCTCAAGTGTGGCATTCACGCTGTTAGCCAGATCTAATTCGCTGTCAACCAGCGTACCGTCCAGATCAAAAATAAGAAGTTCCATCTGGTCAAGAGCGGCTTTGGGGATCACCATGAATCGGTCACCTTAACTTTCCGATTGATCGGTTTTAGCCGCCGCTTCAATTGCGCGCAGCGTAAGAGCGGCTTCTTCCGCAGGGACAGGATTGTAGTAGAAACTTTCGGCATCAAAATGGCCTGTGTCAGCGTTGAGTTCAGGATAGATTTCAAAGTGCCAATGGAAGTCATCGCGGACAGTCCTCCATCGGTCCGTTTCAGACCCGTGTGAGGTCAGGTTGGGTTCTGTGTGTAGCACAAGGCGCAATTTGCTGGAAATCTTCTGAACACGCAACAGGTTCGCCTTAAGGAACTTCGCCAGAGTGAGCAGCCGCGACTCACTCCCCATATCCCGCTCAAAAGAGGAGTTGTGATGGGCCGGTAAGATGCAGATTTCATAAGGAAACCGCGAAGCGTATGGACAGAGGCAGACAAAGTCCGAATTCTCATCAACAATCCGCTTGCCGAACTGCAATTCCTGGAAAAGGATGTCGCAATAGATGCACCGCTCCTTGCGCTGGTAGTGGAACAGGCTCCAGCGGAGTTCGCGCTCAACCAGCGTGGGAATCACCGGGATAGCGAGAATCTGCGAGTGGCCATGCTCCTCGGCGGCCGGTCGCACCCGCCCCTGGTCCTTGAAAACCGATACGTAACGGAAACGAGGGTCCTGTTTGAGGTCAAGAATCCGGTCACGGCAGATTTCCAGAACTTGTGCAATATGCTCAGGAGCGAGCTCCGCAAGGGTTTTCCCGTGCTGGTTGCTCTCCACCAGAATTTCATGCGCGCCCAGGGCGTTCATTCGATCGTACATCCCTTCGCCCTCGCGGTTCAGGCCGCCCTCCACATGGAACAACGGCGCCCGGTCATGAAAAACGCGCACGTCCCAGTTCCCGCTGGCATCGCGATGCTCGCGGATAGGCGCGGGTGTAAACCCTTCGTTTCCAGGGCAAAACGGGCACAATTCGCCTGAGTCCAGAGCATCCGGCATGGCGGGCCGCTCGCCGGTGATCACCCATCTTCGCCGAACGGGATCAAGTCGTAGAAGGGGCATGCCTCACCCTCGATGAAAGTTCCACATTTTCAGCCAGGATTCTGATATGCGCCAGGCTTGCAGGATGGTGCCAAGCCACAGGCGCCATTTGTTATTCTAGCCCGATTAGGCAACAAGCGGGGCATGCGTTCCTCCCGGTGGGCCTGCGATTCAGATGCTCAACGTATCTCTGAGCGCAGATGCCACGAAAGCTCAGTCAGTTCACGTGGAAGTGAGGCCGTCGCGGGCCTTTCTGCCCGTATGGTAAAATAACGGTTTTCTCCCCCAGAGAAAGGGCTTGACTGTATGGCTGAGATTTATCCTTTTCGCGCGCTTCACTACAATTCCACAGCGGTGGATCTGCAAAAGGTTGTGACGCAACCTTATGACAAGATTTCTCCTGAAATGCGGGCCCGTTATTATGCCACCAGCCCCTACAATTTTGTCCGGCTGATTTTGAGGCAGGCCGCTCCGGGCAGCAGCCAGAGCGTCTATCAGGAGGCGGCGGCAGAACTCCGGAACTGGATGGAAGAGCGCGTGCTGGTCTCAGAAGGTGAACCCGCTATCTATCCGTACGTGCAGGAATACTCCGTTCCCGGCGATCCCTCGAATCGAAAACAGAGGCGGGGATTTGTGGCGCTGCTTCGGCTGGAGGATTATTCCGCGCGTGTGGTCCACCGGCATGAGGAAACGTTGTCCGGTCCCAAAGCCGACCGTATGGAATTGCTGAAGGCTACCCGCTGCAATTTTGGCCAGATCTTTATGCTTTACAGCGACCCGAAGGGTGAAATAGAGGG
>JBJKQZ010000221.1:0-8215 GCA_046704865.1 Terriglobia bacterium | reverse complement strand
GCGGTAAGTGTGAGCGTGGGAGTAAATGCGTATTCAAGTGACAGGTTCCAGCCCTCCGTGTAGGGCGTCTGAAAATTATACTGAAGGCCTGTCCACCCGATTCCGCCAGCGTCTACCAGTGCGGGGTCGAGCGGGGTACAACTGAAGCCCAGTTCGAAAGTGTATACGTTCGCACAGCCGGGTGCACTAACATTAGTGACACGTGTGGGTGTGTGCGAGTTTTGAGGGGTATAGTCAAAGTTGTATTGAAAGGGATAACTATTACCCTGGTTGTTTCCATTCTGGTTCTCGAAACCACCAAAGAAAACTCCGAACCCGCCTCGCGCGACCAGCTTATTCGTTACCTCATAAGCAAAGCCAAAACGGGGAGCGAAATTCTTGTCCTGGGCATTGCCAAGGGCCCAATTCTTATCAAACTTGATCGCAACTCCGTCCATTGCCAGCAAGCTATAAAAGCTTGGAGAAAGTTGCATATTTCTGTTGATCTGACTGTCGGGAATCAGGTATTCCGCACCGTTGCCGGGAGCCCCGGGAACAAAATTAGCTTGCCGGCCGTGGTTCTCCAGCGGCAGTCCGAAATGCTCCCATCGCAAACCGAGATTCAGCGTCAATTTCTTGGTCAGCTTCCAATCATCCTGGAAGTAGGCGGCATAATAATTGTGGAGGTCATCCACGAGGGCGATGTTCGACGTAAACACCTCGCTGGCGCCACCGAGATAGTCAACCCCGTTAGGAACGTTTGTGGTGGTGGGTGTCAGGAGGAACTGAGAGAGTCCATTACCTGTAAAATCCCCGTTGTAGTCGAACTCGCCGTGCGACCAGGAGGGCTGGAGAGTCGAGAACTTGATGTGCTGGAACTCAAAGCCCATCTTGTAAGTGTGTTTTCCGTACACCTTGGTGAAATTATCGGCCACCTGGGTCGTCTCGCTAATTTCATCGGAAGGCAGGAAAGCGTTGCTGCCAAGTGAACTCAGCCCCGAAATGACAATCGCTGGCAAGCCGCCGTTCAGTGGAACCTGAGGCACATCTTGAATCCCGAATTGTGAGGGAATCCCCATCTGGTTGGATACGGGGCCGGACCGCGTAGTGTGGAGGCGGGTGTATCCAAACCTCGCCTCATTCACCGACGTGGGTGAAACCGTATGCGTCCACCCCAGTGCACCCTGAAATGACAATGCGGTCTGGTCACCCTGTTGGAAAGCTCCGCCATCCGCGATGCCTTTGAAAGGACCCGGGATGAATTGCGGATCGTCTACAAGACTAACACGCGAGAAGATTTGATCGTTATTGCCGGGGATAATATCTACGCGCGTATCAAATGCGTTCCGCATTTCAGTGAGGGGCGGGTTCGTCGTCTGGTTTGAAACTATGCCCGGTAACTGCGCCTGGGGGAAAAGATCAAGAATCTTGACCGCATTGGGATCGATGCGGCCGGCCGGAAGCTGGTTAAGCTGGCAGGATTGCACTGTTGCGCAATAGCCAGTGAAATCTCTAACGCCCACGATGCTGCCACCAGAGAAGAACGGATCTGTCGTATATCCGATTTGTGTTCCAGCGGCAGTCTGGTAGCACGGATCGCCAGGGCTTGCACTTGGAGCCATGAGCCCGGTCACCGTATCCGCCGATCCGCAGGTTACAGGACGGGTTGTGGCGGGATCCAGAACAGTCCCGTAAGGAAATGTCCGTCCCAGCGAGTCTGTCGACGAGGCATTCCCAGTCTGGTCCGTAATGAGTTCGGCCAGATTGGAGAAGCCGCTGCCCCTTTGAAGATCAGTAGGCACAGAATTTGTGAAAACGGCTCCCTGCACTCTTCGCAAGGCTTCATAATCACCAAAGAAGAAAAGCTTGTCCCTCCCATTGAAAACATGTGGAATCACAACGGGACCGCCAATGGTGAAACCAAACTGATTCTGCCGGTACTCGCCTTTCTTAACACCTCCAGCATTTTCGAAGAAGTCAGCGGCGTCGAGCTTGTCATTGCGGAGGAATTCCCAGACGTCTCCATGGATCTGGTTGGTGCCGGACTTAATGGTTGCATTGAGCACAGCGCCGCCCGCGCGTCCGATCTGCGCGCTGTAGTTGCTGGTTTGAACTTTGAATTCCTGAACTGCATCAACAGGAGGCAGCACCACAAAATTGGTGCCGTTGAGGAAGTCGATGGTATTTGAATTATTGTCGATTCCGTCGAGAAGGTAATCGTTTTGAGCGGGGCGCTCACCGTTTGCTGAGAACGCGCCGGTGGCGGCGTTTCCTCGCGTATCGGCTTGCGGCGTATTCACACCGGCCACGATCTGGGCAAGAAAAGTGAAATTGCGTCCATTCAGGGGCAGGTTATTCACGCTGCGGCTGTTAACAACCTGTCCGACTGAGGCATCCTGCGTTTGCAGGGCTGGCGGCGCTCCGGTAACTTCAACTGTCTGGGTCACCGCTCCAGGCTTGAGTGTCAGGTTGACCACAAGCTGCTGCTGGACGTTCACCGTCAAATTGGACTGAACCGTCTTGGCAAAGCCCGGCGATTCCCCGGTGATGGTATATTGTCCGATTCTGATCGGCGTAAAGATGTACACGCCGGAGGCGTTTGACTTGGTCGTCACAGTTAGGTTGGTGGCTTGATTTGTGAGGCTTACCTTGGCGTTGGGGATGACCGCACCAGATGAGTCCAGGACTGTTCCCTGGATAGAACCCATATCCACCTGTGCGAAAGCCGGCGAACCTGCCAGTACGCCGAGGATGATGAATCCTGCCACAAGAAAACGCGAAAAAACGTTTCTTACTTCCATTGCCCTTTGCAACCTCCTCACTCTATTAATCTCGCCGAAGCAATGCCCGCGTACTAAAAGAACAAAGTCAAACCCAAAAACATTTCACCCCAGAGGTAATAAATAGAAGTCGCTCGCTTCACGGGTTTAATCCCATAAGTCACGACGACGTCTGTCAGTTCTCTCCGCCAGAGGAAAATCGTTTGCGGGGTTTAAGTCTTGGGTCCCTTCTCGCTTTGAACCGTCCTGAAACTCCAACCCCGAGAAACAATTCACGGGAACTCAAATAAATTCCCGGCTTCTCAGTTCTTCGGGATTTGTCAGGTTCAAAAAGCGCCGGGAGAATCTTCCTTCAAGAAGAAAACCCGCTTAACTGCTTTCAACCGCGTGCTCGAAAAAGAACCGAAAGCGTCAATCCTGCAATGAATGCATTCATGACGTTCCAATTGATTGATGTAGTGCTTGCCCCTGTGACTCGGTAAAAGGCCCACGTACAAGAAAGTTACGAATGCATGGTTATCACGTGCTGAAAGGCTTGTCAAGAATTTTCTTTATTTGCTCTTTCTTTCTTTTTCGAAATTCGAGCGATAAAAAAAGCCCACGCGTAGTTGGTTGGCATTATAGAAAAGCCTAGTCACTTCGTTCTATCGCGCGGCCGACCATCTTCATTCCGCGGCTCTGGTATTTCGTTTTCTGCGCGTGGTTAGCCGCCGATTTTGGGTTAAACTGGGGCTCATGCGTTCCTGTCACACAATACTTACGGCTCTGGCGTTGACGATTTCCGCGCTTTCCGCCAACGGGGCGAAGCCTCGTCCATCCCAGACAACAGCGACCGCAAAATCCAGCGCTCACGCGGTGGAACTGTTTCAAGAGGGGCAACAGTTGTTACAGGCGGGCTCACTTGAACAGGCCCGTGAAAAGGTGGAGCAAGGGCTTAAGTTGAGACCGCAGAGCGCGCGCGGGCTGAATCTGCTCGGATTGATTTACGAACAGGAAAAGAAGTACGAGCTCTCTGCTGAATCATTTCAAAATGCCCTTAAGATCGTCCCTCGTTCCGCTGAAGTCCACAACAATCTGGGCAACGTTTATTTGTTGGAACACAAGTTCGATGCAGCGGAAAAAGAGTTTCGCGCCTCGCTAAGCCTGGACGCATCCAATCATGACGCCAACTACAACCTCGGAGTTGCGTTGCTCGCGCAGCACCGCCCGAAGGAGGCAATTCCTTATTTTCAAAGCGTCCAACCGCCAAGCACCAGTTCGATGCTCAACCTGGTTCAGGCTTACCTGCTGGAGGGCGAGACAAAGGAAGGACTCAGTACAGCCAACAGGCTTTCTGCACAGAACAAGGGTGACGTTCGCCTCCACTTTACGCTGGGCGTGATGCTTGCAGGGAGAAAGCAGTACGAAGCGGGGGCGCGGGAGCTTGCGATTGCAGATGCCCTCAGCCCCGGAACCTATGAAATCCTTTACAACCTTGGGCAAGCCTATTTGCGAAGTGGAAACCTTGGCAAGGCCGAAGAAGTCCTTGGAAGGGCTCTGAAGCTTCATCCCGATTCGCCCCAGACGCTCTATTTCCTGGCTCAGGCCTATTCAAATCAGCGTCAGGATGGACGGGCGCTCGATCTCCTCAGCCGTGCGCACAAGGCCGCTCCGCGCAATACCGACGTCATCTTTCTGATGGCCCGTCTCAGCATGAGGCAATCGTTTTTTGAGGACGCCATTCCCCTGCTGCAGGAGGGCGTCAAGATAGATCCTCGCCGCCCGGACCTGCATGCGGCACTCGGCGAGTGCTACTTTACAACAGGTAAAATCCCGCAGTCTCTGAGTGAATTCCAAACCCTGATCAAGCTGGATCCTTCAGCGCGTTCCTATGCTTTTATGGCCCTCTACTACCGGCATCTGGGACGTTTTGACGAGGCAAAGAAATACCTGCTGCTCGGACTGAAAGCTGATCCCCTCAACTCTTCTTGCCTTTACAACATTGGGTATATCCTGAGCCATCAGGGAAACTATGCGGAAGCTGAGAAATGGCTGCAGAAGGCGATCGAAGTCGATCCGAACAACGGCGACGCCCTTTTCGAACTGGCCAGTGTCAGGATGAACGAAAAGAAGTTTGCTGAGGCCATCCCCCTCCTGCGGAAGTGCACTACCCTGAACCCGCATCCGGCGCCGGTTTACTACAAGCTCGCCACGGCTGAGCGTGGTCTACACCAGATGGATGCGGCCCAAAGGGACCTGAAAGTTTTCGAAACATTGTCAAAGGATCAGGCTTCCGGACCGTATCCTTTCCAGCACCTTTTCGATTATCTCGACCGCCGCGCCGGACTGCCTTCACAGGAAAGATCTCAACTCGACCTTGCGCAACTGGTCGAGGAAGTTAAGCTTCATCCTGACCAGCCGCGCAATCTTTACCTTCTGGCACAGGCCTATCTGCGACTTGGCAAAATAGATGAAGCCCGGGAGGCGGTTTCGAGACTTGATCAGTTGAGCCAGTCCGATTTCCGCACGGCCGTTGGAGTCGGAGTACTTCTGGCGCGTTATCACCTCTATCCTGAGGCCGTCAGCCATTTTCAGACGGCACTCAAAGGCAATCCTGATTCGGACGCCGCATGGTATGACCTTGCGGACGCGTATCTCGGAATGCGCGATTATCAGAATGCCCTTTCGGCCCTCCAGCACGTATCTCCGCAAGGACGCCAAGACGCAGGTTACCGCGGACTTTTGGGCGACGTTGACGCTCACCTCGGGCACACCGACCAGGCCATCAACATCTTTCGGCAATTAACATTCGAGAATCCGGACAATTTCCAATCCTACCTCTCGCTGGCCCTGGCCTACCTACGGTCTGGAAATACTGACGGGGCGGGCCAAACGCTTCAGCAGGGACTTTCCCGAATTCCCGATTCGGGCGAACTTTTTTGGGGCATGGGTGTTCTTAAAGCGGTGGAGGGACAGATAGGTCAGGCCGAAACATATCTTAAGAAATCCGTGGACTTGCGCCCTGAGTGGCCGGCAGGCTATTCCACACTGGGCGTGCTCTACTTTGAGACGGGCCAGTTTGATAAGGTGCGCCAGACGCTGAAAGAGTTTATGGAGAATGGTCCGCCAGGTGCACTCAACGTCTCGCGGATTAAAGAAGCACTTGCAGCCGCCCCTTCTGGCAACGCACCAGATGGACCACCCGTTCTTCCCCCGCAAGCGCGCCAGCAGTTCCTGCAAATCGCTCTTGCCTACGCCGACCGCTAGTCGAGCAAACGATCTCCTACCCTTCCGTTTATAAAGTCCGAAGAGGCCGACCGTATTCGGGCGAATTCCCCTTCCAGCGTCCCCTCCCGCGCCTGGTTCTTTACGAAAAAACATACCCGAGACCTCCACCCGCAATCTATCCTTTTTGTCTTGACGGACTGAACTTTTGGGATATAAACAAAAGGCATCCGTAACCCCGGGCGAAACAATTCAAAGGGGCTGAAACAATGCAGTCGCAAATTCGAATGCAACGTAATTGAATTCCACGCGAGACTCGACTGCGGAACCAGCCACGGAGAAATCACATGAAGCCAACTCATCCGGCATCAGGAAGCGCAGGACTCAACGAGACTCGATTGAAGGGAATGGAACTACCTTCCTCTGCCGACTCTTCGTCGACAACAGTTCACCGCCGTGACGTGTTGAAGCTCGGCGCCACGATCCTTGCAGGAAGCATGGCAGCTTCGCGCAGCTTTGCCCGTCCGCAAACGGGCCGGGCGAAGAAAGTCATCATTGCAGGTGGAGGAATCACAGGGCTTTCATGCGGGTACGAACTGATGAAGAGAGGCCATGAGGTGGTGGTACTTGAAGCCGCTGGAAGGGCCGGAGGGCACGTGCGAACGCTCCATCAAGGGCTGGATGACGGCCTCTACGCCGACTTGGGAGCAGAACAATTCACAAAACCAGGCTACGACCTGTATTGGGAGTACGTGCAGGAGTTTGAGTTGCCGTATCTCTATTATCCGCGTCGTTTGGGCCTGTTGCGATTTATCGACGGGAAGTTCCGCACCGATGAAGACCTCCATAACCGAAGCTTCCTGAGCAAACTGGGTTTCAACCAGCACGAAGTTGACTTCCTTGCTGAAAACGCCTGGTGGAACCTCCCGATGCTCTACTATCGGCCCTATGTTGAGAAGTTCAAAGACGAGTACAAGCCTTACGAAGCCGGCTTGAATCATCTGGATCAAACTACCGTGGGAGACCTTCTCCGTAGAGATGGTGCTTCAGATCAGGCAATCCGCATCATTGGAGATACCAATGCCTCAGCGCTCCACGTTATATGGCACGCGGCCATTCTGAATCTGCGTGGAGTTCCGCTTTTCCCCACCGACGTCTATCACTTGAAAGGCGGCAACCAGTTGATGACGGATACGTTCGCTTCCAAGCTCGGTGGCCGGGTCCGGCTGAACTCGCCGCTTACGGGCATTGAGCACGGCGAAAAAGGCGTGCGCGTCACTTACCGGGAGTCGGGCCAGGAAAAGAAAATGGAAGGCGACTTCCTGGTCTGCTGCATGTCAGCCGTCATGCTGCGGCTGATTCCCGTCAAGCCCGCCTGGCCGGAATCCAAGGCCTTCGCAATGAACCAGGTCCCTTACTACTCCGTGGCCCGGCTGGTTTTCCAGACGAAGACTCCATTCTGGGAAGACGAGGGTCACAGCATCAACTGGGAAACGCCGGACCCAAACCTGGAACTGCTGTGGCGGATTGCCGAGGAAGTTCACACCAGACGCGCCTCTCTGATGGGCTGGGCCGAGGCCAGCACCACCCGTCAAGGGGCGTTGACCTCTTTCAACAAGTTCTACCCTGGGAAGTCAGGCCAGATCGAGAAGGCGATTGTTCACAACTGGGCGCTGGATCCTTGGGCGATGGCCTGTGAAACGGTCTCTTACTCGCCCGGGAAATTGACAAAGATCTGGCCCAGCATCATTGAGCCGGTTGGCCGAATCCATTTCGCGGGCGCCTATGCGGACAACCTGAACTGGGGTCAGGAGGCAGGAACGCGCTCTGCACGCCGTGTTGTCGAGGTCATTGACCAGGCATAGTTTTCTTTTCTCTTCAGAATGTGACGCGTTGTTTTGCGCTCTGCACGGAACGTACGCCCAACGTTCGGCGATGAAACCCTTAATTCATAAGGCGTAGTTGAATTTCCTGTTACCCGCTTTACCGTTTCCTTGCTGTTTAAATTTCAACTCCAGACTTGCTCCCGCCTGCACTCTGCGCATTTAAATCTCTTGCTATACTAAAAAGGTCAAAAGAGAAACGGGGCAATAGCCCGGTAATTTCAGTTTACTGATTACGTTCCTCATTACGTTATCCGGGGTTTCAGGAAGGACAATACCGACTTCATGAGTGCGCGCGAAAGTCATACACATCCTCTCGAAAGGATTCTGAGAGAGCGAATTGCAATCCTTGATGGAGCCATGGGCACC
>JBJKQZ010000220.1:0-3320 GCA_046704865.1 Terriglobia bacterium | reverse complement strand
TGTCAGCCTGGGTAAAGGGCGCAAAGATGACTTGCTGTTTGTCCGGAGGAATGCCAATTCCCGTATCCGTCACGGTAAAGAGGACGGTGACCTCCTCTTCGTTCTGCGATTCCAGGTTGACGTTCAGAACAACTTCTCCGTGGTCCGTGAACTTGATGGCGTTGCTCACCAGGTTGACGATAACCTGCCGCAGGCGGGTTGGGTCGCCCTCCAGGCGGTAAGGGACTTTTTGATCAACCCGCAGAATCAACTCCAGTCCTTACTGGTGGGCGCGCAGGGCAAGGGTTTTCAGGGTGTCGCCAAGCGAGTCGCGCAATTCAAAATCGATGGGATTGATGTCCAGCCGGCCGGCCTCGATCTTTGAGAAGTCCAGGATGTCGTTAATGACGGTCAGCAGCGTTTCTCCCGATCCTCTTACCATATCCAGGTATTCACGCTGTTCTTCAGTGAGGTCGGTATTCAGGGTCAGTTCGGTCATGCCCAGGATGCCATTCAGTGGCGTCCGGATCTCATGGCTCATATTGGCCAGAAATTCACTCTTGGCGCGGTTGGCGGCTTCCGCGGCTTCACGTGCTTTCTGCCGTTCAAGCTCGGTCCGTTTCTGCGCCGTGATGTCACGAACCAGGCACACGAAACACAAGACCTCGCCCGTATCGCTCAAAATGCTGAAGGCGGACAATTCAACGTCCAGGCTGTTCCCGGAATGGGTGGTGAAAACTGCTTCGCCCCGATGGGAACTGTTCTGGAGGACCATGCTGCAGGACGCGGAGAATGAGCTTTCACCCATAATTTCCGCCGGGGTCATCTGGCGGAGTTCGCTGTCTGAATATCCAAGGAGGTTCCGGTAGGCTTCATTCTGTTCGATAAAGTGATAGTGGGGATCCAGTATCGCAACGGCCTCATTGGACCGCGCAAAGACCTCCCGATAAAGCTTTAGGCCTTCCTCGGTGTGTTTGCGATCGGTGATGTCGGTGCTGATTCCGTCCAGCCGGACCGCCGCTCCTTCCGGGTTCCGAATCAGTCGCGAACGGTCATGAAGCCACCGGACTTCACCGTCAGACCGCACGATCCTGTATTCCAGGTCCATTGAACCGGTTTCTATCACCTGTTTGAAAGCCTGATCCACGCGAGCGCGGTCGTCAGGGTGAGCGGCCTTCAGCCATAACCTGGGGTCCTCGTAGAACTCACTGACTCTGCGCCCGTAAACAGTTTCAGTGGCGGGATTCAAATAAAGCAGCCGCCGGCTGGCTGGTTCAACCGACCACACGACGTCCCGCAGGGAACTGAGAATGCTGTTCAACCTTTCTTCGCTTTCCCGCAGCGCATCTTCGGCGCGCTTGCGGTCCGTGACTTCCACAGTGATCACCGCAATATCGGTCCCTTCGCCTTCAAGCGCGGGGAGGGGAAAGTAGGATGAAATCAGGTGGCGTATAACGCCCGGTTTGCTCGGAGTTTCTCCTTCGTGGCTGAAGTTTACCAGCGCTTTCCTGTCCTCCAGGACCTTCCGCATGGCAGGCTCGATAACGGGAGCAAGTTTCGGCACAACCTCCCGAAGAGACCTGCCGATAGTTTCCTGCGGGCTCAAGCCGACAAGTTGCGCAAGCGTTTCATTGATCTGCATCAAGCGAAGGCGGTCATCCAGAATGGCAAGACCGGCGGGAGCCGAGGAGAAGAATGAAGCCAGGCGCTTTTCCCGCAGAAGCAGCTTCTTCTCCATGATTTTCCGCTCGGTAATGTCGCGGGCAATCCCCTGGAGCCCGATGGGCCTTCCGTCCTCGAAGACCAGCCGGTTGCTGGCTTCCAGCGCAAGCCTGCCGCCGTTCTTTGTAACGATTTCCAGGTAGATCGTGGCAGGATTGCGATCCTGCATCATGCGGTTGAAAGCCTGAAACACCTGCTCCCGATATTCTTCCGCAATATAATCCGTGATGTCGGCGCCAAAAGACTCCTCGCGGCTGTATCCGGTGAGTTTTTCAGCCGCCCTGTTGATCGAGGTCAGTTTTCCGCTCAGATCTGTGGTGAAAACCACGTCATTGGCATTCTCAAACAGCTCCGCGTACCGCTCTTTCAGGCCCACTTCCCGCCGGGCCCATTCCTGCAGCAGGGTCTTCTGGCTGCGCACTCGCCTGCGGAGAAATTCCGCCCACAGGAACAGGAGGAACAGGAGAATAATTGCAAATTCCATGTGCCAGTTCGCATCCAGCTCTTTCCAAAGTGCAACTGCTCTGGGGAACCGGATGCCGGCAGCAAGAGACGCCCGCGCGCCTCTGATTGAACCGGCGGGACACGCCCGCTTCGCGCGCGCAACCCGTTGCGGCGGGTTTTGGGGAATTCCCGAGGACGGCCTTAGCGCCAGGAGGGTTCCGGTGATGGAAATCAGCAGCACCGCAGATGCCGCAGTCCGAAGCAGAAACAAACACACGCAGCGGCAAATTGCCCGCATGGTCCCCCTGTCATGCTCCCGGCAATTTTCTTTCATAACTTTTTTATTCAAGCTGAGTCTTCAGGATCTTCTCATAGCATTCAGGGCAGATACCGTGGCTGAATTCCGCCGCAGTGTGCTCACTGATGTAAGTCTCAACCTGCTGCCAGTAATCTCCGTCACTACGAATCCTTTTGCAGTACATGCAGATGGGCAGCAGTCCGCGCAGTTGTTTCACCTGCGAAAGGGCCGTTTCCAGATCGTGAACGCGGTCGGCCAGCTTGCCCTGCAAATCCAGCACGCGTGCCCCCACGCGGACGCGCGCCCGCAATTCGGCATGGTGAAAAGGCTTGGTAACGTAATCATTGGCCCCGGCTTCGAGTCCGGCCGCGATATCCAGATAATCTGTCCGCGCTGTCAGCAGAATCAGATACGGGGCTGAAGAGAGTGGCGAAGGGCGCGCCCGCCGGCTGATGGTCGGTCCGTCCATCCCGGGCATCATCCAATCCAGGATGGCCATTTCGGGCGCTTCCGGCCGCATCAGCCCCTGCCAGGCCTCGGTGCCGTCCCGGGCCACCACCACCTCATGGCCCCACTTTTCCAGGGCCTTCTGCAACACCCTCAGCGATACCGGATCGTCGTCCGCCACCAGAATTCGCGGCGCCTCTTTCGTCACTTCGGGCTGATTGACGTTTCCGCCCATGGGATTCATGTTCCGGCCGCGCCGGCTTTCAATTTTGCTGAATTTTTTGCAGCGCCTGCGACAACTCTTCGAGGGTGTAGGGTTTCTCCAGGAACTCCGGACCGCCTGCTTCCACAGCCTCGCGCCGCATGCTCCCGGAACTGTATCCGGAAGAGAGAATGACCCTGACGCCGGGATTGATGTCGCGCAGCCGGG
>JBJKQZ010000219.1:0-7417 GCA_046704865.1 Terriglobia bacterium | reverse complement strand
CCGGCTGCGGAAGAAATCCGCAAACAGCTTGAAGCCTGGATCGCCTCCCGATGCCCCGATCACCTGGGACCCATACTGAAGACGAGTCTGAATTGATGCACCGAAGCTGAACCTGCCACGGAAATAGAGAGGATGCAACGATTGCGCATCCTCTCCACCGCGGCAGGAAGTTTGTTTTAGTTCGTAATTATTCGCCCTTTCCCTTCCCTTTAGTGAGCCACCGCGATGATGCGGAGTGGCCAGATCATCTCACACGAGGAAAACAAGGATGCCCGTAGGGACCAAACAGAAGGATTACTATGGCGCTCTGGGTGTGGACCGCACGGCCAAGGCCGACCAGATCCGCAAAGCGTACAGGCGTTTGGCGCGGAAGTATCATCCGGACGTAAACCCGGGCAATAAGCAGGCGGAAGAGAAGTTCAAGGATATTCAGGAAGCCTACGACGTCCTCAGCGACGAAAAGAAAAGGAAGATTTACGACCAGTTCGGTTTTTACTCTGACAGCATCCCCGCCAGCCCTTATGAGGCATACGCTCGTGGGGCGGCCGAGCCAACCCCGGGCGGCGGGCCAACGGTGGATTTTTCAGGGTTTGATTTTGGCGACTACGCGCCCCAGGGAGAACGCTCGCCGGGTTTTGGATCCGCTTTCCGCGACATCTTGTGCCAGATCGTTTCGCGCGGCGAAGGCCACGGGGAAGCCACAGGCCCGGCGCGAGGCCGTGACATTGAGCATCACATGCACCTGGGTTTTTGGGATGCCATTCGCGGAACTCAGGTTCGGATCACTGTGGCAAGAGAAGAACTCTGCAGCTCCTGCAAGGGCAAGGGAACCCGAAGCGGACATTCGGTGGCGTGTTCCGCCTGCGGAGGCACCGGCAAAGCCCAACGGGCGGCGGGCGCCATGCGCTTTTCCATGACCTGCCCGCAGTGCGGCGGCACCGGGCGCGAACAGAGCCGTTGCACCACATGTAACGGGGCGGGATTCATCCGCAAGCCGGAAACATTCGACGTGCGGATTCCCCCGGGCGTTGACACGGGTTCGCGCGTGCGCGTTCCTGCAAAAGGCAATGCGGGCAGCAACGGAGGTCCACCGGGCGACCTGTATATCCTGACCGACGTTGAGGCCCACCCGTACTTTGAGCGCAAAGGTGACAATTTTTATGTGAAGGTTCCGGTCACCGTCACCGAGGCTGCCCTGGGGACCAAAGTGGAAGTTCCCACGATTGACGGGCCCACGACGATTCGAATTCCTCCCGGCACGCAGGGCGGCCAGAAATTACGCATCCGCGGGAAAGGCGCGCCTTCATTACGCGCCAACCAGCGCGGCGACCAGTTTGTTGAAGTTGAAATCAGAGTTCCCCGCGTGGCCGACGAACGCAGCAAGGAAATTCTGCGCGAACTCGACCGCTTGAACCACACGGACCCGCGGGCGGATCTGCAAAAGTATTTCAACATCCGGCAATAGAGGCGGGCTTTCCCCGATAGGGGAGCCCGGTAAAGACATGGCAAAACGAGGCCGAAAAACCCGGGGCAAAGCAGGTTACATGATCAGCGCCGTGGCGGAAATGTACGACATCCACCCGCAGACGCTTCGCCTTTATGAGCGTGAGGGATTGTTGATTCCTTCAAGAAGCGAGGGCAATACCCGATTCTATACAGACGAGGATCTGGAGGCGCTTGAAACCATTCTTGGCCTCACCCGCGACCTGGGCGTTAATCTGGCCGGCGTGGAAATCATTCTCAACATGCGGAAGAGGATGGAGGAGATGCAGAAAGAAATGCAGGCCTTCGTCAAATATGTGGAGAAGGAAGTGATGGCCCACGCCGGCGAACCTGCTGAAGACGTACAGAATGCATTGGTCCGTGTGATCCCGCCCTATCTGATCCGCACTCAACGCAATAAAGAACAGCGTTGAACCCTCAGCGACTGGTTTTGAAAATGGCACGCCAGTACCGGCAAACTGCGAAAGTAATCTCAGCCGCGACCACCCCGCATATTCCCTTCCGCTTTCAACCCCAAGTGATTTAGAATCAGCTACAGGTTACTCAATGGCCCAAAAGGATTGTCCCTACTGCGAAGGAACGGGCTGGAAGCCGGTGGAAATCGACGGCGTCCGGCGTGTGGCGCGATGCGAGTGCGAGAGGACCCAGCAATCTGATTCACTGCTGAAGGCTGCGCAAATTCCGCGTCGGTATGAGCACTGCGACTTTGAAAGCTTTGACACTCGCCCCGACCCAACCGTAAGGATGGCTAAGGTTTATTCGCAGAAACTGGTGGAGGAATATCCCACGGACTTCGGCCTGCTTTTTGCGGGGCCCACGGGTGTTGGAAAAACGCACCTGGCCGTCGCGGTATTGCGGGAACTGATGGTCCGAAAAGGCGTTCCCTGCCTCTATTACGACTTTTTGAAACTGCTGAAGGATATTCGCGACAGTTACAACCCTGTTTCCCATACTTCGGAACTGAGGGTGCTGGGGCCGGTACTGGACGTGGAAGTTCTTTTGTTGGACGACCTGGCGGCATCTGATCCGACAGACTGGGTGCGGGAAACGCTCGCGCACATCATCAATTCGCGTTACAACGAAAAGAGAGTCACGTTGATCACCACAACTCTTGCCGCAGAAAATTCAAAGCGACGCGGTACTCACATGCCATCGGGCGAAACGATCCCGGAAATCGACCGTTCGCTGGCCCAACTGGGTCCCACGATGGCCTCAAGACTCTATGAAATGTGCAAGCTCGTGGAAATAAAATCCGGGGATTTTCGCAAGACGACGATGCAGCGCGGAGTGAAGTTCCGCAGCGAGTAGGAAAGGCTTCCTGATCGGCTTAACTGACAGGTTTGACTTCGGTTTACAGTGAACGGTAAAATACAGTCTCAGTCTGAACATGCGTTGGGTAAGGGCAGGGAGGTAAGTTAATGTCTTCGCAAGAGAATCACCTGAACTCGGGTGAGGTCGTAATCTCACCGGAGCCGCAGAGTAGTGTGGACTCTGCGCGCCGGGATGCGGCCGAACCGATCGATTCCTCACCCCAGGCCCAATCCCAGGAAGAAGTTTCTCAGACACCGGTATTAAATGCAGAAGAACAGCCTGCGGTCCTGCAGGCTGATGATCCGGCAGGCCAGGAGCCGGCCTCCGCAGAATCGGTTGCAACAGTTGGTGCGGAAATGCCTCCCAGTGTAGAAACACCCGCAGAAAACGCTGAAGAGCCCGAAGAAGAGACCCTCGGCATGGCGGAAGTTGAGAGCCTGATGGAAAGCATGGAAGCAGCTCCAACGCTCGCCGTCGGGGAGATCGTCCAGGGCCACGTTCTAAAGATAACTGACGATGAAGTGGTCGTTGATCTGGGCCTGAAATGCGAGGCCGTTATCCCCCGCATCGAATTCCTCACCGACGACGGGCAACTGACCGTTGAAAGCGGCCAGACCGTTGGGGTCATGGTTGAGAAGTTTGACGAACTGACCGGCACGGCTGTCGTTTCACGCCGCAGAGCCGTTCAGGAAGAGCTGTGGGAAGAGATTGAACGCGCCTTCTACGAAGAAAAGCCTCTTCGTGGGCGAGTGGTGCAGCGGGTTAAAGGCGGCCTTGAGGTTAACATCGGCGTCCACGCTTTTATGCCGGCCTCTCAGGCAGACATGAAACCGCACCCGAACCTGGATGAATGGATCGGCCAGGATATCGAGTGCAAAGTTATCAAGCTGAACCGCAAGCGGGACAATGTTGTGGTCAGCCGCCGCAAAGCGCTGGAGGAAGAGAGCAACCAGAAGAAAGCGGTGCTCCTGGAACATCTTACTGAGGGCGCTGTGCTGACAGGACGGGTGAAAAACCTGACCGACTACGGAGCGTTCGTGGACCTGGGAGGAATTGACGGCCTCCTGCATATGACCGATCTCTCCTGGAAGCGCGTATCAAACCCTTCAGAGATTGTGCAGGCGGGACAGGAAATCCAGGTCAAAGTTCTCAAGTTCGATAAGGAAAAGGAACGTGTTTCCCTGGGACTGAAGCAGCTTGCTCCGGATCCGTGGGAAGAGGTGACTTCCCAGTTTCATGCCGGTGACCGCGTGACGGGAAAAGTTGTCAGTGTGACGGATTACGGAGCTTTTGTGGAATTGCAGCCGGGAGTTGAAGGGCTGATTCACATTTCGGAAATGAGCTGGACAAGACGGCTGCGGCATCCCTCGAAAATATTAAAGCCCGGCGAAATGGCGGAAGTCGCCATCCTGGACGTCAATCCCGAACAACGTCGGATTTCGCTCAGCCTGCGGCAGGCGCTGCCTGATCCATGGGACGGCCTTAATGAACGGATGGGCGCAGGAACCGTTGTAAAAGGCCGCGTTCGCCACTTTACGGACTTTGGGGCCTTTATCGAAGTGGAAGAAGGCGTCGATGGCCTGATCCACGTATCAAATCTTTCCTGGACCCGGAACGTGAAGCATCCTTCTGAAATGCTGAAAAAGGGGCAGGAAATTGAAGCTGTCGTATTAAACGTCGATTCTGAAAACCGCCGGCTGTCCCTGGGGCTGAAACAGTTGCAGCCGGACGCATGGGAAAGCTTTTTCGCCAAAACGAACGTGGGCGACAAGGTTCACGCCAAGGTCACTCGACGAACGTCTTTCGGCGTCTTTGCTGAAATCGAGGAAGGCATCGAGGGGCTTTGCCACATTTCGGAAATTGAAGGCGGCCGGCCCGGCAGCGACGAGGGGCTTCCGAAAGTGGGTGAAGAACTCGAGTTTCGCGTTATCCGGTTGAATCCTGAAGAAAAGAAGATTAGCCTGAGCACAAAAGCCGAGAACTGGAAAGCTACGCATGAACGCGAGAAGGCTCCTGAACCAGCCGGACTTTCCAGGATGGCTGAGGCGTTCTCTTCTGCAGGCATCACGACACCTGCCATGGCGCGGGCTGGTGCCTCAGGGGACCGTAACAATTCGCGCTAGGCAGCATCGGGGCCGCAGTGACTCTGAAATTCGGCGCCGATTCTGCCAGGCAAATAATACCCGGGTTCAAATCTTAGCCTGAGGAGTCGAGCATGACAAAAGCTGACCTGATCGAAGATGTTGCTCGAAAGACAGAATTGAGCCGGAAAGACTCTGAAGTAATTGTCGATACGATTTTTGAAGGTATCGTCAAATCGCTTCGGGGCGGAGATAAGATCGAGATCCGGGGCTTTGGAAGCTTCAGAACGCGCCACCGGAACTCCCGCGTGGGTCGAAACCCCAAGACCGGGGAGCGCGTGGATGTACCCGCCAAGGAAATCCCTTATTTCAAGCCCAGCAAAGAATTAAAGGACCTGGTGAACAACTCCGAGGAAACCGCCCCGTCTGTTCCCGCGGCTTCGCCGGGTCAAGCGGCGGCGTCACAACCTGCACCTGGCGCACCTCCCAATCCGGTCACTCCTGAGGAGTGATTTTCCCTCGGCAGGTTAATGCACATGGATTATTTGTGGACCCCGTGGCGTTATCAATATGTCAGCGAGGGGACCAAAAGCAAGGAGTGTATCTTCTGCGAAAGGGTCTCTGCCGATCCTTCAACAGATAAAGAGCATCTGGTCCTGTATCGGGGCGAGACGAATTTTGTCCTGCTGAATCTCTATCCCTATACGGCAGGCCATGCCATGATCGTCCCTTATGCGCACATCGCAGACTTGGCGGAAGCTCCCGCGGAAACATTGTCAGAAATGATGATGCTGGCGCGGAAATTCCAGCAGGCGCTCAAAGACGTGTACCATCCCGAGGGCTACAATCTTGGCATGAACATGGGACGATGTGCGGGGGCCGGCGTGGAATACCACCTCCACCTGCACGTGCTGCCGCGCTGGACCGGCGATTCCAATTTCATGACCGTGGTGGGCGAGACCAGAGTGGAACCGGAGAACCTTACAACCACCTATGACAAGTTGATCGGCCATTTCCAGAAGTAACCTCTGCCCGCAAAGTACCCAAAATTTTAATCTGATCTTCGATTGCAGCCGGGCTGCGGCGCCAAAGCCGGCTTGGCTGCAAAAAAGAAGGGAGGACCGAGAGGCCCTCCCTCGCAAGCAAGATTCAAAACATGACCGAGTCGAAGTTCAGAAAGAGAAACGAACTCCGAGCTGGATAACCCGGGTGTACTGTCCATTGAGCGAGTTCAACTGATAAAGTCCAGTGTTAGGGTTGTAAGGGACTCCGAAATCTCCCGGATCATTGGAAACAAGAAGCGGGTCCTGGAATTCAACATGGTTAAACACATTGAATGCCTGGATGTAGATCTGAGAATCCACTCGCTCCGTGATCCGGGTTTCTTTGGTGATGCCGAGGTCCATGCCCCAGCGTGTTTGCCCGCGCAGTTGTCCAGCATCCATGGACCTTCCATCAATTCCCAGCAAAGGCGGTCGGAACTGGTTAAAAACCGCGGATGGGTTTGAGAAGAGGTTGAGACCGGCGATTCCATTAGCGCCCACATTGGCTCCTGGAGTGATACCGCGATGGACGGAGTTGCTGAGATTACGTGTGTTGACCATCGGGATCATGGAGGCATCTACGCCGGAGAAAGCGTTGCCGTATTCCTGGTATGTGCCGTCATAATAGCCCAGTGGCAGGCCGCTCGCCCAGGTAAAGATGGGCGAAAGAGACCATCATCCCATAAGCCTGTTTAACAGTCCGCTGTTCGTTGACCAATATCTGCCAGCTCCAAAGGGGAGATCGTAAGTGCCCAGGATGTTGGTGACGAACTTTCTGTCAAAATACGACTGTCCATAGTCAGTCCGAAGGTCCCAGGGGTTGGCAGGATTGGTTATGGTGAAGGTTTGGTTATAGCTGTTAGTGGCAAGCGCGTGACCGTATGTGAGATTGGCAACCAATGTCAGGCCATGGGTCGCCCGCTTTTCTACGCTCACGATGAAGGCTTGATAGTTGCCGTAACCATCCGACGTTGCCGTGAAGCAGTAGAAGCACTGGTTGGTGGAAGCGAGGGCTGGGCCAAAGGCTGTCCAACTGCTGTCCAAATCGCTCCACATGGACGTAACCGACTGCGTAAGGATGTTGCTGCTCTCATTGGCAGCCACGGCGGCGGTGCAACTCGAGAACCCCCCGCAATACGACCTGCGGGCCAGCGCGGTTTCAAGGAAGGGTTGCGCCGTTGGCGTTTGCCCCCTGGACAACGCAGAATACAGGTTATCGTAAGCCTGAGCAAAGGTTTGGCCGCCCAGCCTTGTCATCCACGGAACGTTGGCCAGATCGTTGCCCTCATAGAGGTGCTCCATCCAACGCCCTACGTACCCGACTTCCAGGATCGTGTTTCCCTTGAACTGTTTCTGTATGCTTAAGTCAATCACGTCTGAAACACCGGGCTGATAAACTGTGTTCTGGCTGTTGGCGAGAATAGCGTAGGGAGCGTTCACCCCGGGTTCAACGGGCGTTTCCAGCGTCGGAGTAACAGT
>JBJKQZ010000218.1:0-3073 GCA_046704865.1 Terriglobia bacterium | reverse complement strand
CGGATGGGCCAACTGGAATCGTACAGGTTAAAGACCGGCGAGATGGCCACCAGGTCCATATTGGCTTCATAGTAGGCTCCCAGGGTTCCAATGTCCCGCCAGTACTGCGCCTCCTTCTTGTTCTCGTCTACAAAGTCATAAGCGTAGACTTTTCCGTCCTGGAGCAATTTGGGAATGATATCTTTGCCAAAATCGTGGTTCGAACTCGTATCCTCGGCATCTGCGATGGTGCATTCGAGAAGGAAGTCACGGTTGAAGCAGTAGATCCCCATTGAGGCGTAGCTTTTGTTCGGGTTGTGACGGGATGGCTAGGGGTCGGGGGGCTTTTCCTGCCAGCCGACAATCCGATGCTGTGAGTCGAGCTCCACCACGCCAAAGCGCGAGGCCTCCGCAAGGTCAACCTCAATCACTCCCACGGTGGCTGCTGCTCCAGCATCAATGTGCCGCTGGAGCATCAACTGGTAATTCATCTTGTAGACGTGGTCGCCGGAAAGTATCAGGACGTACTGGCAGGGCTCGCTGCCAATGGAATAAACGTTCTGGAAAATAGCGTCGGCCGTTCCGCGATACCAGTAATCGCCCACCCGCATCATGGGCGGCAGCACCTGGATAAACTCGCCCAGTTCGCCGGCCAGCATGCTCCAGCCCTCGCGGATGTGCCGGTTGAGAGAAAGGGCCTTGTATTGGGTCAGCACAAAAATACGGCGCAAATCGGAGTTGATGCAATTGGAAAGCGTGATGTCGATGATGCGGTAGATGCCGCCAAACGTCACGGCGGGCTTTGCACGGTCGCGAGTAAGGGGATAGAGGCGTTCGCCGGCGCCTCCTGCCAGCAGGCAAACGATTGTATTTCTGACCATGAGAGCGGCTCTCCTCTCAGAAAGATTGGAAGCAGGGACGGCCTTGCTTTGTTGCCAGACAAAAGCCTGATGCTGTTGTAAAACCCTTTTTGAAAGACTGGATTATATCAAATGAATCTCATCTCATCGAATTGAGAGGTGGAATGCGTTTCCTGATCAATTTGCAGCCGTCCTGCAGCGTTCCTGAAATTCCAGTCTTGAATCCGTTATGATAGAGGCACAAGTTTTGTCATGTGAGCTGTTACGTGCGTTATGCGTGATCGGAACCAATCCGGGCTGGCCAGTTACGCCATGGAAGTCTCAAGCAGTCTTGGCCGCCGTTACCCGGAACCTGCGCATCCCTACCGCAATGAGTATGAGCGCGACCGCGACCGCATCGTTCACTCGCGTGCCTTCCGGCGGCTTGAAAACAAAACCCAGGTATTCACGCGGCGATACTCCGACCATTTCCGCAACCGTCTGACCCACACGCTGGAAGTGGCCCAGATCAGCCGCACCGTGGCCAAAGCTCTGCGGCTGAATGCGGACCTCGTGGAAGCGCTGGCTTTGGTCCACGACGTGGGACATCCTCCGTTCGGCCACGCGGGCGAGACAGAGCTTGACCGGCTGATGCAGCAGCAGGGGGAGCGGTTCGATCACAACCTCCACGCCTTGCGGATCGTCGAGCAATTTGAGCAGAAGTATGTGGATTTTCCCGGGTTGAACCTGACGTTTGAGGTGCGCGAGGGAATTGTAAAGCATTCACGCGACTACGTTCCCAAAGAGTATCCGGAATTGAAAGAATATCGGCTTGATGAACGTCCTCCGCTTGAGGCGCAGCTGATCGATGTGGCGGACGAAATCGCCTATAGCTGCGCCGACCTGGATGACGGTTACGAGGCAAAGTTGTTGACACTGGCCAGGATTCGGGAAGGCGTTCCCCTGTTCGGCCGCCTGTTTCGGCCGGTTGAGCGGAAGCATGCGAGTGCGCTCGAAAAGTTGAAATTCAACGAAGCCCTCAAGGGGCTCATGGATTCCCTGGTTACAGACTTGATTGAAGCCACTGGTGAGCGCCTGAAGCGAATGAAGCTGCGGACTGTCGATGATGTGCGCACGGCCCCGTCGCGTGTGGTGGGGCTGGCTCCGAGGATGTCACGAGAGAACCAGGCGCTAAAGGCTTTCCTTCGGGACAATCTCTATACCCATCGGGAAATCTACTCGGAGCGGAAGAAGATTGTACGGTGCGTAGCACAGATGTTCGGATTCTATATGGACCATCCGCGAAGTCTGCCTCCCTTTTACTTTGCCAAGACCAGGCAAGAGCCAACCCATCGCGTTGTTTGCGACTACATTGCAGGAATGACGGACAACTACCTGGCAGGCCAGCACAAAAAACTCGTGGGGAATTGAACAACCAGCCGGAGACGAAACTTTGTGAGGACACCGTAACCACGATGGGGATGTGCTTTCGGCAAGCCCAGACGACTCCTCAAATCCCCGCCATTTGATAGGTAGAAGCAGGATCTATCAAGCCGCACAATAGGGTTCGAGCGCCTTAAAGCAGAGTTTTGCCACGCTGAAGGGATCACCTTTTTGGTAACGCTTGCCAAACAGCTCTGTGCTCAGATTGTTCCGGTAGCCGATGCGGTGCAGTGCCGCTGTAATTTTCTTGAGTGGGATCACTCCATGGCCTGGGGGAATCCGGTCCTGGTCAACCAGTATTTCACGTGGAATAGTACCCGGAACGTCGTGGAAGTGAACGTGCTCCACTTCGCCAGGCCGTAGGTCATCCAGGTCCTCAAACTTGCTGACGCCCGCGAAGAAGTGAAATGTGTCCAGGCAAACTCCGGCATTTGGCTGCGCAGCCGCTCGAAGCAACTGCAGGGACGAGAGAAGCGACCCGTAAAGGGATGATCTTGCAATGAACTCGAATGCGATCCGGACTCTATACCGTGCCGCGAGATCCGCGATGGTGGTGAAGCGATCGACGGCCGCGTGGTAATCATCCTGCGTCACGTGGCTCATCACGTAAGAGTACAAAACGTAGCGGGGCACGCTCAATGCCTGGGCCATTTCAAAATTCCGTTCGAAATCAGGCAGGTGCGATTCCAGGCTGCCTTGCTGGCGCCACAGGCACGCCTCAGAAGCACAGGCGGAAACCGGACTGAGGCCGTGCTGCCGCAACAGAGTTTCCACCTGGCGCGAATTAAAGCCTTGCTTCCGGAGCTTGGCAA
>JBJKQZ010000217.1:0-2923 GCA_046704865.1 Terriglobia bacterium | reverse complement strand
TGGTAGAAGCGCGCCTGGGATGGGATATTCTCCCGCTTTCCACGCGAGAGATCGTCCACGACCGCCACGTCCAGGCCTTCTGCGAGATACGCATCCACGATGTGGGAACCTACGAACCCCGCCCCGCCCGTCACCAAAAACTTCAACACTTCCCCCTGGTTGTGAATTGCACACCACCCAATCGCTTGACCGCAAGGAATTGGCTAGTCGCCTTAACGCCGGTGACCCTGGAAAATCATCGGGAAACTCTGGGAGCGCGGGCAGGACGGCCGCGCTCCCAGAATTTCATGATGCGTTCCTAGCCGAAGTAGCTTTTCCAAAGGATCTCGACGCTTCGTTCGCTGCATCGGTGAAGTACGTCAGTGGTGTGAATCCGGCGCCAGCAGGAGGATCTTCCCCATGCCGCCTTTCTCTCCTAGCACATGTGCTTCTGCCGCATCACGCAGCGGCATCCGGCGACCGATAGGCAGAACGAACTTGCCATCGCGCACGTCATCGGCAAACTCACGCACCTTGGATGGATCAGGCTGCGCAGACACTCGCGTAATTTTCACCGTCGGATTTTGGGCCGCCGCGCTTTCCGGCAAGACAGAGGCATACCCAAAGGAGCCGCTCTGCCTTACCTTCGCGATCAGCTTCGCTGCAACGTCCCCGCCAACGGTATCCGCAATGGCGTCCACCAGGCGGAATTTTTCAATCGCTTGATCGTCATCAATCGCGAGCACGTCAGAGACTCCGAGGGACCGGGCCGCATCCAGGTCTTTCCCGCGAACCCCTGCAATCACCTGCGCGCCTATCTTCTTCGCCGCATGCACCGCCGCGCGCCCCACACAGCCCAGCACTCCCGTGATCAGAACAACCTGTCCCTTTTTTACTTTAGTCGCACGGCGCACAAGCAGCTCTCCCGTGAGGGAAATCAGCGGGATCGCGGCCGCGTCCGCCAGGTCCACGCCATCCGGCAGATGGGTCACGTCCGAATCGTCCACTGCAACTAACTCGGCATAGGTCGCGTTGGAGAGCGCCAGAACGCGGTCGCCGGCCTTGAAGTGCTTCACATTGGCGCCCACCGCCCGTACGATGCCACTCACATCGCCGCCGAGAATTGCCGGAAACGACAACGGAAAATACTTCTGCAGCATCCCTGAACGCAACTTCCAGTCGATCGGGTTAACGCTCGCCGCGGCTGCCTCGATCATTACCGTGCCTCCGCTTATCTGCGGTTCGGGGACGTTGTCTTCAAATCTGAGCTTGTCGGGACCGCCATACTCATGCAGCACCACTGCCTTCATCGCGTACCTCCCGCCCGCAGATCTTTGGGCATATATCTGACGAGATCATACCCCGCCCCAGGCCCTCATTTCAACGAAGTCTGGCCCAACTCCCGTGTAAGTCGGCCCCTCGGAAGTGGGGCCTATTAGTCCGGGCTTGTCGCCGCGTGTTCAGGCCAGGCGTGGAAGTTCAGCTTTGTGGTTCTCGGGTGTCCTCGGGACTCGGAGTCCGGGGGATGCGGACGTAGCCCGCCACGTTATCGGCGCCGATGGCTGTTACCACCACTTCGTAAGGACGCTGCATTCCATTCCGGTAAATGAAGATGGGCTCAAAAATGCTTCGGTCGCGATTGCGAATCTCCTGGTCGTTAGCGATCAGATCCAGGCTGAAGATCTGGTTTCGAGTGTCAGTTTTGCGGAGCTTGAGGCCGATTTGTTCGACATTGATGGGGTGGTTCTTTTTCAGGGTAAATTCACGGTACGCCGCGCTGGCAATTTCCCGAACCGACTGCTGCTGTTGAAGATTGCTGGCCGCCAATTCACCGAGCTGGCTCCGGGCAATACTAAGGTCATGCTCCAGAACATCCAGAGTCCTTTGGGTGGAGCCGATCTGCGATTGGGATTTGGAAACATTTTCCATCAACCCCAGCACGTCTTGCGCATCAGCCTTTTGGCCGATTTGGTCCTCCAGTGCACCCGCCTGGCGGGCCTGCGACTTCTCCGCGGCGCCCACCATGACGCGGGCGCGGTCAAGCACTTGACCGGTCGAAGCCCCCAGTTGTTTGGCGGCCCGGTCGAGTTCGCTGTGCAATTGCGCGGTCTGGCGGGCGTGCGAGTCCTTCAGCAGTGTGTATTTGAGCAGAAGGCTTTGATATTGAATCTTGACTTCCCGGATTTGCCCGCCCAACTTCGAATGGAGCTCGCGCGCGTCCTCTCGCGCCGAGTTGAGCTGGTCAATTGTATAAAGGTTCGCTGCGAACAAGCATGCCATCAGCATGGAGATGGTAACGATGGCGCCCGTATAGTTCCGGCACTGGAAATGCACCGGAATCGGCTGGAGGTCGGGTTCACGGTCGGTCTTCATATTTGTCACCTCGGAATCAGAGTGGAACGCGGGCGTCTGCGCCGTCTACATTTTCCATGCGGCGGGCTCCCCGCAAGGGTTTTTCATGGAGCAATAATTCCGTGGCTCGCACCGCCGGTTCGGTGTGGAACAACTTCTGAAGCGCATTGTCGGTAAGCACATTGCAAGCTGCCAACAAGCTCATTCCCTGATGGTGTGCCATCCAGCAACGCACTAACTTGCACTGGCCCCGCTTGCCCACCCGGCGGGGCGCGAAATCGGCGGCATCGTAGAATCCCATGGCGCCCAGCCAATGTACTTCATTCATGCGCTGAAGGTTCTGGACGGCCGCGCGCGGGTCGACGGCGAGAGCCAAGAACGCCGCATAGGGTGACACCACCCAATCCTCGCGAGGAAGAACGCTCAGGGCCAGGCACGGTACGCCAAACGCCCGGTACTGATATTGGCCAGACAAGTCCTGCTCGGTGTAGGCGGCTTCCGACACACCCCAGGGTAACGAGTCCCCTGCCCATTCGATTTGACAGCGCACGGCCGCACGAATGGTTTCACCCAGAACAGTGTGGGGCCGATG
>JBJKQZ010000216.1:0-2963 GCA_046704865.1 Terriglobia bacterium | reverse complement strand
CGTAGCGGGGCACGCTCAATGCCTGTGCCATTTCAAAATTCCGCTCGAAATCAGGCAGGTGCGATCCCAGGCTGCCTTGCTGGCGCCACAAGCACGCCTCAGAAGCACAGGCCGAAACCGGATTGAGGCCGTGCAGCCGCAACAGAGTTTCCACCTGGCGCGAATTAAAGCCTTGCTTCCGGAGCTTGGCAAACCAGAGTTCGATGTGCCTGAATCCCGCCGCGGCGTAGGCTTCGCAATCCTTTTCGAAAGGTGCATCCAGCGTTGTTGCCTCATTCAGGCAGGGGAAGAATTGCCGCGAAGTCTGTGGCACTCTCCTGGCGATGGCTGCTGCTCCTGTTGCAAGCGTTCCGGTAAGGAAATCGCGGCGTTGCATGAATCATTCTCCATTGGCGGCTGTGGCTAAGGTTTAGCGTTTGGCGCTTCTGATCCGACGCTTCCTGGAAAGGAAGCCAGGTAAGTGTTGCCCCGGTAACGAAGGTCGCGATGAATACCGATTGCAGACGTGTAGTAGCCATTGACGGTCATACTCTTAAGCTGGCCGTAGAAATGTTCAACGTCGGTCTTGGGATTTCCTTCGTTCAAGGCGGATTTTGCCAGGGCTGCATCAAGAGATGACCGGGCGGCTTCATCGCGCATCAGCCGCAGCCCGTTCTTCCAAATTTCCTTCAAATGCTCATCGCTTGTTGCCACCATCAAGTCTGCAAACAGACTTACCTGGGCGGCGTGGGCTCCCGGCGAGTGTTTGTCTGCTGGAATAATCATTTCCATCAGCTTGTCGAGCAATTCGATTTCTTCTTCATTGAAGAAACGCAGGCTGTATTTACCCGGCGTCCAGGCGGCATATAGCATGTTGCCTTCAGCGCCGCCAATTCCGGCGGGAGCGAGAGCGCTGAGAGCCACGATCTTCAATGCTGTTCGGCGTTCCATGGTTGTGTCTTCCTTTGTGCCACTCGCTCGATTCTAAAGCTGTCCCAGTTTTCTCTGCCGCCTGATGTAATCAGCCGCCCGCATGGACAAAGCCATGATAGTGAGCGTGGGATTCTTTTCGCTTGAGGTCGTGAAACAACTTCCATCCGTCACAAAAACGTTGGGAACATCGTGCGACTGGCAGTAACCGTTCAGGACGGAGGTTTTGGGATTCTTTCCCATACGAACCGTTCCCACCTCATGGCTGGCAAAACCGCTCGGGCCCGGACCAAAATCTGTATAGACGGTACCCTTCATCTTTGAGCAGATTTCCAGCAGGCTCTGTTTTTGCGCCTTCCACATTGCCACGTCGTTCTCTACAAACCGGTAGCGCACCACTGGAATCGGAATTCCATACTGGTCCACCTGGCTGCGGTCCACTGTAATCCTGTTCCCCGGTGTGGAAAGGGTTTTTCCGAAGGCCCCCATCTGGAGGAAGCCAGGCTGCATCCTCCGCACCTGCGCCTTGAAGGCTGCTCCGTAGCCGTGCAGGAAATGAGCCTGAAACGGAAACATGTAAGAGGCATAATTCACCTGGATTCCCCACCCGCCGGCATAGTCCCTTTTTCCAAATAGCTGATTGTAGCGGGGAATATAGACGTGATCCGTGGCACCGTCCTGATTAATGGGCGGAGTTCCTTCGAGTTCCTCCAAATAGAACTGGAGAGTGGTGAGGTGGTGGCCATTCAGGTAACGCCCAACTACTCCGTTGGAATTTCCCAGACCATTCGGATAGCGCGGGGAACGGGAATTCAGCAGCAGGCGTGCAGATTCCACTGTGGCGCAGCAAACCACCACGATCTTTGCATTCACTTCCTGTTCTTTCCGGGTGACCCGGTCCACAAATGAGACCCCACGTGCCTGGCCCTCGCGATTCAGAAGAATTTCGCGGGCAATTGAGTTCTGCCGCAAGATAAAGTTCCCTGTGGCGCGCGCCTTGGGCAGCATGCAATCGGGTGTTGTAAAAATGGAAGAGACATCGCAGCCATCCATGCAGTGGCCGCAGTAATGGCAGGGCGGCCGGTTGTCGTAAGGAACGGTCAGCACGGCCTTCCGCACGGAAATCAGTGGGATGCCCAATGACCTGGTGGCACGCGCCAGAATATGTTCGCTGGCGCGCCAGGAAATGGGCGGCAGATAGTGGTCACCTCCAGGCACAATCGCCAGGTGGTCGTTGCGGCCGCACACTCCAATTAATCTTTCGACACGATCGTAATAGGGTGCGAGTTCCTCATAACTTACCGGCCAGTCTTCCTCAACTCCACGAAGGGACCACTCCTTGAAATCCTGGGGAGCGTAGCGGAGTGTAACGGCGTTCCAGTGGAGGCTGCGTCCACCCAGCACCCTTATGCGGTCAACACTCACGCCGGGGCTGGAATCATAGATAACCTTCGAGATGTCCTTCGGGTAAAACAGCGCCTGCTTTTCGCCGCGGAATCCGCGGTAGGGCAGTTCGTAGGGCCACTTGTGGGAAAGGTAAGGAGGGTCAACACGTTCACCGGCCTCCAGCATGATGACCCTGGCGCCGCCTTCGCAGAGTTCTTTGGCGATGGTTCCACCCGCAGGGCCGGAACCGATTACGCATACGTCATAAGTGGTCATGATGAGGCGCTCTGCACGTGAAAGCAGCGGAATGCTAACACCGGTGTGCAGAAACTGTCAATTTGCTGCGCTGCCGCCAGGTTTTTCCATGGCTCTTCCCGTCCGGGATTGTTCTCCTTCCGTCGCCATCTCATACAAGCCCAGCAACTGCTCGATCACGTCTTTTGCTGCGCTCAGTTCCGCGGCGATCACATGGGAAGCTCCAGCAGCTTCCAGCGCCTGAGTGTGCTCAACGCGCGTGGTGCGCACGATGGTAATGAGGCGGGGATTCAGGGCATGGGCGGTGGCCACCGCCCGTGGCAAGGCGAATGGATCAGAAATGGGAAACACCAGCGCACGCGCCCGCGTTATGCAAGCCATCTCCAGGATGACGGCTTTGGTACTGTAGCCAA
>JBJKQZ010000215.1:0-10442 GCA_046704865.1 Terriglobia bacterium | reverse complement strand
GCGACACCATTCTTCCCGCACACAAAGGTTTTCTGGTGGTCGGGCACGATGAATACTGGTCATGGCAGATGCGCACCAACGTGGAAGGAGCCAGGGACAAGGGAGTGAACCTGGGATTCTTTGCCGCCAACACCTGTTACTGGCAGATTCGGTACGCTCCCAGCAATATCACTGGAGACCCGGACCGGACGATCATCTGCTACAAGCAGGATGCCCTGACCCATGACCCTTACGCCACCGACGGCAATCCCAATAATGACAACCTCATCACGACGCAGTGGCGCCTTCCTCCCGTTAACTTGCCCGAAGACCAGATGATTGGCGGTATGTATAACGAGGCAGCAGACAGCGGGTATATCTCCGCGTCCATAGTCGTCGCGGATCCGTCGAACTGGGTATTCCAAGGAGCAAACGTGCAAAACGGGACACAACTGCCCGGCCTGCTTGGTTACGAAGTGGACCAGATGTTTGCCAATGTTCCTGCCGGAGTTTCCAACATCTGCCACTCGCCCTATACTGATCCCGCTACCAAACAAACGGAATATTCTGACATGACAGTCTACCAGGCGACTTCGGGGGCCACGGTCGTCAATACCGGCTCGATGCGGTGGAACTGGGGATTGGATTCCTACACACCCGGCACGCTTCATCCCGATCTTACGAACCCCATTGCCCAACAGGCTACTCGAAATATTTTGAAGAAATTCGGCGCCGTTCCCGGGACGCCGTAGGTCAGATATGAAGCAGTTTTTTAATTAAATAAAGGGAGAATCCGTGGCGGCGCGGGCCAAACTTCCAACGCTGGGCCTGTGTTTGAGTGATGGGTGAAAGCGTCCAGGGTTTGCCGTCAAATTCGTCAGGAGGCTTTACGTTGAATTGTTTCAATACGGTGGGCGCCACGTCCATGATGCTGGGGTCGGAGGTATCGAGCTTGCGATTGATGAAGAGAATGGCCTGGGTATCTTTGGGATCTGAAGCGCAGTGGTCGCCGCTCCACTTGCGGGTGTTGGGAACCACGATGCCGGGCGGGATGGCGCCGAGCGAAGTTTCCCACGAAGTGCGGTAGCCGGGGTAGAAATTGAGCTGAAGGTCTGGAGCATTCTTGACGTAAGGCCCGTGATCGATTTCATGCCCCAGGGCGACGTCTTCAAGCACCGGCTTGTTGGTTTTGGGATCGCGGAAAGCCAGAAGCTTGCTGCGGATTTCTTCCTCCAACTGGTGCGCCTGCTCGCCGGGTTCCACAATTCCGTACTTCTCGCGCCCGTAAATATTCAGATAGATCTGTCCCAGCCCCAGCGCGTAGGCTTTGGTCTTGCTCCAGTCAACATTGGGGAAAAAGTTTCCCTGCGAGTAGAGGTTATCCAGCGAGTACTGCTTTTCCTTCGCTTCGGGATTTTTCAACACCATGTATCCGTTCTTTACCAGCCAGGTGTTGGTGTTGAATCCGTAATTGAAGGCGTGGAAGCCGTGGTCTGAAACAATAATCAGCGTGGCGCCGGGCTACATGTTCTTTTCCACTTCGCCCACAACCTTGTCCGCCGCCTGATAAACCTGAAGAATGGCGTCTCCGTATTTCTGCGCGAGCACGGGATCGTAGCGGGGGCTGGTGGGATCGGTCAATCGCCAGAACATGTGCTGGACGCTGTCTGTGCTGGTGTAAACGGCCACCATCAGGCTGGGCGGATGGCTATGCAACTGGTCCAGCACCATTTTGGTGAGCGAATCCATGGTGCGGTAGGTATCATCCAGAAAAACTCCTTCACCGATGCGCTCCTCGTTCAGAGCCCACGTGTCGTGCCACCAGCCGAGCGTCTTAAAGTCTCCCCACTTTTTGGCAAGCTGCTGGTCCCAGTCGGCGGGATACGTTACCGGCAGGGCAGGGTCCTTGGGATCGATGTTCAAAGGCGACATGTAAACCCGCAGGTCGGGAGAAGTCTCAAGAACAAAGAAGCGGCTGATGGCATGGACCGACAGGAACATATTGACCGGGAACTTTTCCTGGAACCAGTTGCTCCAGTGCCGGTTGGCAACGGTTTGCGTCTGCCCGTCAAGGCGGATCGTCACGGAATTGCCGTCGGGCGACACCTGGAAATCGACAGGGATCGAGATACGCTTGTACTGGTCCGCGGTGGGATCAACCGGGCCGGAAATTTCGCTCTGGGCGTCACGGCCTTTGATCTCCAGCCGGACCAACTTGCCGCCGAATTCAGTGTCGCCGGCCTGCTCGGGCGCCAGGTTGGAGGCAAAGTAGAAGAACGTTCCCCAGGTACCGCGGACGTCCGGAACGCCCAGGCCTGCCATGAGCTTGCCGCCCGGCACCGGGCTGGGAGGGAATTCCAGCGGCATCCGCATCACCGTGGTTTTGTAGCCGGCGTCGGCGACCGCTTCATAGAAGGGCGTGCCATGCCGCTCGTTGGTTACTTTGGGGCCGCGGATGGGAATCAGGCCGAAAAGAAACTTGGGCTTTTGTTTTGCCACCAGGGCAATCCGGGGAAGATACGTCTGGGGATTGCGCGCCAGGAAATCATAGATTCCGGTTCCGCCCGGATTCAGGCCCGTCGCAAATGCCGCCCAGGCCACTGGAGACTCCGGCGGGTTCGTTGTGTTCAGCTTCATGAACGTACCGGACTGCGCCAAGCGGGCAAAATTCGGGAGTTTGCCTTCCTGCATCCAATTGGCGGCAAGGACGGGAGACATTCCGTCGAATCCCAGGACGACTACCTGATTGGTGACAGGGCGAGTGGCGTTATGCTGGCACGCAGGGGTGGCAATGACCAGAGCCATCAGCGCCAGCGCCAGAATCAGACTTGAAGCAGACAGAGCTTTTTGTTTTCTTGGGCCCAAACCACGATTTTAGTATTCCCGGGACAGAACGTCGAGACAAATTTGATTAGTCCAGCCGCGAGAAAGAGCGGTCGAGGGTGAAAGACAAAGTGGCAACGGCTTTCTCAGTGTAGGCGGCCAGCGCTTCTCGATAGAAGTTTAGGCTGCGCTCGCGGATGGAAGTTTCAGGTTCATGCGGGAAGACCAGGTGATTGGTCTCATGCAGAATAACGCTGAGCATCCGCAGGCGGAACTGTTTGGCGTGGAATTCCTCAAGCCGGCTGCCATGCCGGAATTTTGCGTCCAGTGCGGTGTCACTGAGCGGCAATGCCTGCCAGTCATGGATCTGCTGATAAGCAATGTCCATTTCTCCGGCATGTTCCCCACCAAAGGCGTCGTGCGGCATGGTAAAAGGCGCCTCGCGCACGGCCACGTGGCGGTGGCCCAGGCATCCGCAGACGTTGGTTCGATGGAGCTGGATCACCACCAGTTGCGGAGCGCGAAAGAGGATTTCGTCATAAGCCTCGCGGCATCCGGCAGGCACTTCAATCCAGTCCTGCTCAATCGCTTGGGCCACGTGAGCAGCGCGTCCGTCATCCCGCACGCTGTAGGCAATCACGTACAAGGGCCGCGTTCGATCTCGAAGAGGAGCCAGCCGGTAGCGGCGGCCGGACAGCCAATCCCGCCAGCGGATGATCCACGGGCGCGAATGCAAATAATTGAAGATGGCAGCTTGCAGGTTGGATTTTTCAGGACACATGATGGACCTCCGTGCACCTGAATCGATCTGCTATATTCCGTCTTGCATTGTGCACCGGCCGCTCAGGAATCCCTGAGCTTCCCGCAATTTTGCAGGATATCGCCGGCCACTTACTTCAGGATAAATCAATCGGCTCGACTTCCGCTGCCAAAATGCTAGTGGTCAGCCCCATCTGGCGAATCAAAGTGGGAGCCACTTGAGTCAGCCCGATTCGTCCCAGGTCCTTGCCGGGTTTGATTCCCGGTCCGGCCGCTACAAAGCCGGCTTCCATGCCCGGGACGGAGGGCATGTGGCCGTGGGTCCCGTGATCCCTGGCGCTTTCCTGCACGATGGGCCCCGAATGCCGATCAGAAAAATAACAGCCCGGATTGGCGTCGAGCATCAGCTCAGCATCAGGATCAGCCCCCAGCGCCTTTAAACGTGGGCGGTCCAGCACCTCACGCACAGCGCCCGATTCCACCAGTCGCCCAACGGCTTTTTGCAGCGACCGGCGGTTCTCACTGGTGGGTTCTTCCAGCCAGTAAAGCGCATAAGATCCTCCGGAGTGGATGGCTCCCAGCCGTTTCAATTCCGGCTCGCCGCGGGCGTTCCGCCCAAACAATTCTTCGTCCATCAGCGCAACCATTGGTGCAACGTCCTTTTCCACGGAAACAAATCCGTGGTCGGAAAGCACAACAAACGTGGTCGATTTGTCTCCGTTCACAGCCTCGCGAATGCGCCCGATTTCCTTGTCCATCTGCTCGATCGCCTGCACGGCCTTGGGAGCAAAGGGTCCGTGACGATGTGCAAGCTGATCATAGAGAGCAAAATGGACCAGAAGCAGGTCGGGGTGGTAACGCCTCCAGACATGAATTGCCGCTTCCGACCGAAGCCGGTCGGGTGACATTTCATGGATTTCAGGTTGCCGGCGGTTGCGCGGGGCGCGCGCTGCGGCGGACTTGATGCAATTTACAACATCGTCGAAAAGCCTTGGCGTGGAGAAGCGTGCGGGCGTTTCAAAATCCTGGTATGGATCCGGGGCGGCAGGGTCCCAGATTTCCGGGATATTGTATGTGATTCGCGCTCCGGCGCTGACGGGCCAGGCGATGGCCGCGGTCTTGCGGCCGGATGCGCTGACAACGTCCCACAAGGTGGGGACGTTAATGGCCCGGGCAAACCACGTCCAGGGGCGCACTTTTTCAGTGGGGTCGAGCGAAGCCAGGTGGCTGTAAATGCCGTGGCGCCTGGGTGGAACGCCTGTGACCAAAGTGACATGCGCAGGGTAGGTGGTGGAAGGATACACACTCTCAACGGCCTCGGCCCTTGCCCCGGTCTCAACCAGCTCGCGAAGGTTTGGAGCCTTCAGTCCAAACTGCTCCGGCCGCCGGTAAAACTCCGGACGCATGCCGTCGGCAGACAACACGACCAACCGCGATGGAAATCCAGCCTGACCCAGTTCCATTTGTCAATGCTGAAGACCCGTTGGATTTTCCCGACGCTAGTTTTGATGCAAATGCTTTCTGCCCGGCACCCCCTGCCGGTAGAGAAAGCGTTCAAAGGAGGTTCAAGCGCCTGCTTGCTTGTCTGACAGGGCAATCTGTTTTGGGCAGGTTTGAGTGCGCCTGCTAGAGATTGGGAAACCCCCCTGTGCCTATCCTAAACCATAAACATGGCCCGATGCCAAAGGAAATCTTAATTGTAAGGATTAACTAACTTCTGCGTTTTTGCACGACCCTGAGTGCGGCGTTATGTTGCATTGGTCATCGGGCCGGAGGCATTTCCATTACTGTATGTTTGAGGTCGGGCTTCAGCGAAAACAATTCCTCTGCTCAACATGATTCCAAAGATAAGGATCGGCCAGAAAAATAAATACATCAGTTGGAATTTCATCAGCAGCAGGTAGAGGGGGCTCAGGAAAAAAAGTGTGATGATTCCGCACATCAGTAGTTGTTGTTTTCCGGCGCAGACCTCGTCTTTCAACATGTGGTTCAATACCAGAAGGAAGGGGATCAGGAGCAGAGACAAATCGTGCAATAGCAGATGGTAGCTGACGAGGATGGCCATCACCAGCGCCAGGCTGTAGCCCAGGTCAAAGTGGGTTTCAGAAAGCGAGCGATTGAGCGGCCACCTTACGGTGGCCCACAGAACCGCCAGCCCTGAAAGCAGGACGACGATGATTTTCTGTAGCACGGAATGAAACAGCTTCGGGATAACCATCTCAACGATCCCATGAATATTCGGCATGGTGTTGGATAAAATGCCAACCACACTCTGGATGTGCTGGGACGCGAGCACGCGGGTGAGTCCGAAAAGGAAAGATGTGTAAGACAACAACCCTTGAATTCCTGTGACCGGCAAAGAGAGCAGCAGGAGTACGATGCCCGTGATGGCAAAGCCGCCAACCACTTTCCACCGTCGCCACAGCACAAAGGGAACGAGAAGGGGTAGCGCGTACTGGAATTTGAAAAGTGCGAAGCCCAGAAAGATGCCTCCTCTCGTCTCATTTCCTTTCTTGAGGCTGTCGAACGCGAGTGCGAAGGCCAAAAGGAGCCAGATGGAATCCTGGCCCTGGAGCAGATCAATGAAGACCGGAAAAAAGCCGAGAAACAGAAGCACGGGAAAAGGTTTCCACAGCGCTTTAAGGTTCGCCATGTAAGGAGAGAGCACGGCCACTGTCACCAGCAGAAGTAACACGTTGATCATCAGACAGACAACGTAGGCCACAGGATACGACAAGTACGCCAGGGGAATGTACGGCAGCGCTTCAAACGGAGGGTGGAGGAAAAGCAAGGTTCCGCTTCGGGTTGTTACCTCTGGAAACAGCGACGACTGGTAGTGCCCCTGCGCGGCAATGTTGTACAACTGCGGTCCCTGGCCCTCCTGAATCATCTTGACCGCGGCGTAGAATGAGGAAAAGTCCGCACCCCCATTCAAGGCGTCGTCCTTTGCCCTCCAGAAGAGCATGGTCTGGAAGAGCAGCAGAAACGCGAAAAACGCAAAGAGAATAGGGTGAAGATTCTTCTTAGTCATAAAGGTGGAACTACTTTAGGGGCTGTGGTAAGCGGTGTCAAGCAGGCCCGGTCCAAAGCGGCGGGACGGCAGGTTAGCGGCCGCCGCAACTCCGGCGCGCGGCTGAGAGTCTCGTGGGGCTGTTGATGCCGAACAGTTTTATAGATCGTGGTGAGTGTGGAAGGCGGGTTGTAGGGGCACGCCATGGCGTGCCCCTACGATGTTTGGCCGGCACTAGAAGAACAACTTCAAGCCGAACTCAAATTGCCGTTCGTCGATGCCTTCACGTGCCAGGCTGCTGACACCCCGGACCCGCAGGAAATGTCCACTGTCCAGGGAATTGGTCGGACCGCTGAGGTGTGGAGTATTGGTGAAATTGAACGAATCCATCCTGAATTGTAACCTGTATCGCTCAGTCAGGTTGAATTCGCGAGAAACGGAGAAGTCGTAATTGCCGATACCCGGCGCACGCAGAATGTTGAATCCCGTGGTGCCCAGACGTGGCGCGTTGGGATTTGCGAACGCTGAGGGATCATAGTAGGTTGTGCCGGCGCCAGTTGCTCCGATTTTGACAATGCGGCCGACCTGGTCGGCGGTCTGGTTGCTGCCCGGAGTATTGAAGCCCTGCCCGGTTGAATAAACGGAGAAGGGTGGGCCGGTGATAAAGCTTGCCAGGCCGCTCAACTGCCAACCGCCAGCGAGGAAACTGGCAGGACCGCCGCTTGAGAGCCACCTTTGCCCTTTGCCGAACGGTAACTGCCAGATGTGAGTGATCTGGAGGCTGTGAGTGCGATCATAACCCGTAACGGTCTGATTGAGGTACATGAGATTGAAGACCTGGAGTTTATTGTCGCCCGGACTGCCGTCGCTATTGTCAATGTTGGAGATGGCTTTGCTATAGGTGTAGTTCACCTGCATCATCAGCCCTTTGCTGAAGCGCCGGGTCAGGACGGCCTGAAGAGAATCATAGTGTCCGGAACCGACGGGAGTGATATTGATGGTGGGAGCTGTCCGGCCATATTTTGCGAACAGGGGTTGGCCTGTAGAGCCGGCGCCAATGATTTGTCCGGCATTGGTGTCGAGGAAGCCCAGCAGTCGAGTCTGGCGTGTGGCAACATAGCCGACCTGTCCTGTAAAGCCCCACCCCAGTTCCTTCTGGATAGTGAAGTTCCACGATTGGATATATCCGCGGTTAAATTTCCGGGAGGGATATCCTGCGTAGGCAACGTCAAGTGGAATGGGGATTATGCCATTTCCGAGATCCGGAGTGGCAATGGCGGGAATTCCCAAAGCAAGAGACCGATAGGGAAGCACTCCGTCCTGCCCACCTGCCGGTAAAGTGTTGGTATCGTGCGTTGGGACGGAAATCGGGAAGTTGTTGCGGTTGGGCTCCATGGCCTCATAGGGATCAGTCGTCAAGCCATACCCGGCCCGAATGACGAAAGTGTCTGAAAGGCGATAAGCGAATCCAAAGCGCGGCGAGAAGAGTCTCTTGCTGATTTCGACGCCGCAGCTGGAAGGCACGCTGCCAAAGCCGCAGAGTTCGATGGTGTTACTGGTCGGTTCGTAGACCTCAATTCCCCGTCCCAGATTGGGGCGAGTGGGCATGGGATAGTACTCCCAGCGCAAGCCGTAATTGAGGGTTAGCTTTTTGTTAACGTTCCACCGGTCCTGGACGTACAGGGAAAACAGATTCGCGCGCTCCTGGTATGCGTTCGGGACCTGGTAGTTTCTTCCCATCGTGTCTGGAAAACCGAGTAGAAACGATGCCAGCCCGTTGAACATGCCCTGGTCTGTGGTGGAGTCGCAAGTACCGCCGGCTCCCACAGATGTGCATAGGGCAGTGACGCCCTGGCCGAAGTGAAACCCTCCCTGAGCGCCGTATCCGCCGGAAAGGTCTTCCGCCTGGGTCTGGTTGAGGGTCTGGGTGTACCAGTTGCCTCCAAATCGGACGTTATGCGGACCCTTAAGCCAGTTCATGTTGGCAACATATTGCTTTTGCGGATCCTTGCGGTAATACGGCATAAAGTTATCCACCTGGCCTATGGTGTCCCATCCGGAAATGTCGAACTCCGGCCAGCCGCTTTCAAAGTTCCTTGTGCCGTTTGTTCCGGGGATTCCCAGCACGTCGCTTCCGATATTGGTTCCGAGATCGTTTTGCACCGAGTTTGTGCCTTGCTGCGCCCAGCCAAAATGGGCATCCATCAGTAAATTGGGCGTGAAAGTGTATGTTCCCATGACAGTCACGCGGTATGAGTTTCCGTTGCCCTTTCCAGGGTTGGCCCCGGAACCAAAGTCTGTTCCGCCGCCCGCCACTCCAAAGACTGTGGGACTGACATTGATGTAATGGAGCATCCCGAATGTGCCAATCAGGTTGAACTTGGAATTGACGTTGTAGTTGATCTTGGAGTCCACCTGATTGCGATGGAACACGCGGCTGCCCGATACAAATAAATCGTCGCTGGGGTCTGTGGGGTCAGAGATGGCGCGGTTGGGCAAGGGGACATAACTTAGAATTTTTTGAGCAGTGGGGTCAAGTTGCGCGGTGGGAATTACATTACCCGCAAACTGCGTGCGCCCTGCGCCTGTATTCGGGTCGCCCGTGGTTGGATCGTAAATGGGCGTCGCGGAGGTGGACAGGTTGCCATTGCGCATCGCCAGCGTAGGAACGGTGGCCGTTGTTTCGGCGGCAAAGTTGTTAAAGAGCCCTTCATAACTGACAAAGTAGAAGAGCTTATTCTTCACAATGGGTCCGCCAACTGAGCCACCAAAGTCGTTATAGATGTACTTCGGCTTGTTGCCGACGTTCTCGTCCGCGGCGTCAAAGAGCATCGGCCAGGCTTTAAGGTGGTTGTTGTTGTGGTACTCGAAAATGTCACCGTGGATCTGGTTGGTGCCACTCTTGGTTTCAACGTTGATCGCCGCGCCGCCGGCAAAGCCCTCTTCCGCGTTGAAGCTGTCTGTCACCACGTTTACCTGCTGGATGGAATCAAGTGTGGGGACGTAGGAATTGACGTGCGGCAGCTGAATGTTGTAAGTACTAACCCCGTCAATCTGCGTATTGTTCTGATTATTGCTGGTTCCGTTCACATTGAACGCCAGCGCGCGAGCGGGGTTGGTTGGGTAAGAGTGGCTGTTGGAGGGCGGGCTAAAACCCGGCTCGGCCCGGTAAATCTGCTGATAGTTTCTTCCTAATGGAACAGGGAGGTTTGTAAGCTCCGGAGTGCTGATGTTGTCGTTGACCTCAGAAGTATCAGTCTGGAGGAGAGGCCGTGCGCCCGTGACCGCGACGGTCTGGGTGACGGCGCCGAGTGCAAGTGTGATGTCCACACGCGCCACTGAGTTGCTGGCGACGGGAACGTCTTTTCGCTGGTAGGTCTGGAATCCCTGTTTGGTGACTGTGACCGTGTAATTTCCGCTGACAAGAGTCGAGAAGGTGTAGTCACCCGAAGAGTCTGTTGTCGCTGCAGTTGAAATACTGGTGCCCTGATTGGTGATAGTAACTTTTGCCTGAGGAACGGCGGCCCCGGTGGGGTCCGCGATGTGACCAACTACTGAGCCGTAAAGGACTTGTGCTGTGCCTTTTTGAGGGACGGCCAGCACCATGGTAATTGTAATACTTGCCAGGATTGCACTGCGAAAGAGGCCAGAGACCTCCTTGCAGCGCCAGGAGTTGTTCCCAGTCATAGCGTCTCTCCTTTGAGGTTTTGTCAGTTGGAGATTCGACCCCAAAAAGTCCCGGATGGTGCAGTGAATGAACGAGCGCAGTTGTATCCTCACAGGAACACCGCTACCCATCCGGTTCTTCCATAGTCCGCCCCTGATTAAGTTGTCGAGACTGGACGAACTAATATTTAAAACGAAACTATGA
>JBJKQZ010000214.1:0-6149 GCA_046704865.1 Terriglobia bacterium | reverse complement strand
CGGTGGTGGTGGGCGCGGCGGTGATTCTGTTCGACCCGATTTTCCAGGGTATGGCCATCTCGCTCATGGCTGGCGGCCTCGTCTCCATGCTCCTGGCTCCGGTGACAGTACCGCTGCTCTACTTTATGGCTTACGACGGGAAACAGAAAACTTGAGCCGCATTCCAGCCCATAGGAGGACAATCTTGAAACACCATTTCGTGAATTTAGACTAATTTTATTCGGCGGGCAAAAGCAATTGACAGGCTTTGATGAAACTCCGTTGGCGTATTGATCTTACTGGTCCGTTACCCGGCGTAGCCCTGAATACTTCCGGACTACGTCGGGTTGAATGATGAAATCCCAGTGGGATTTATTTTCTGCCTGTCAAAGTCCATGCACAGTCAGGAGCCACGCTTTACATACGCTACTACGGCCGATACAGCTTCGCGCAACCTTCATGAATTGCTTGACCGTCGTCCGAGGATTCCATTCAGAAGTGTCATGCCCAACCGTTTGATTGGATCGTGCGAATGGCATCTATCAAAAACTTTCTTTTCATCTAAGAATCCTTGTGTGAGCATCCAATAAACTGGCCCATGTAGATTAAAGCGATGGCCCGTCCCCGAAACCCTGCGCCAGGCGAAGAGATTTCTCGCCTGATATCTCGTCCCATTTTTGTCTGCCTGGCTCTGGCACTCATCACGTTCGTGGCCTTCTGGCCGGTCAGAGACTATGGCTTTGTTGATTTTGACGACGGTGACTACGTTTTTGCGAATCCTCAGGTTCAACACGGACTGACGCCCGATGATGTGGTGTGGGCATTTACGACCGACAAAACCGGCAATTGGCATCCGTTGACATGGCTGTCCCTGATGCTGGATACGGATCTGTTTCGGGGCATGTTCCAAAATGACGCGACCGGCCCGCATCTCATGAATGTGCTGTTGCATGTGCTCAACACCGTCTTATTGTTTCTGTTTTTGCGAGCAAATACTTCGGCGCATTGGCGAAGTGCGTTCGTCGCTGCATTGTTCTCATTGCATCCGTTGCATGTAGAATCCGTAGCCTGGATTTCCGAGCGCAAGGATGTATTGTGTACACTCTTCTGGCTGCTGGCACTGCTGTCATACGGACGTTACGCCACCGCTTTGAAGGATCGCAACTCAAAGGCCAAAAGGTTTTACTGGATCACATTGATGTGTTTTGCGCTGGGGTTGATGAGCAAGCCGATGCTGGTGACGTTGCCGTTCGTCTTGCTGCTGTTGGATTACTGGCCATTGTACCGATTCCCCGATCACCGATTTGATGTTTCTGTGTTAGGCCAGTTGGTAAAGGAGAAAATACCTTTTTTTATTTTCAGTACGGTTTCCTGCGTTATTACATTTTTGTTCCAGTCCCATCAGGGTGCCGACCGATTCCTGGCTCTTTCGATGAGCGCACGAATTGAGAATGCCTTTGTTTCGTACGCACGCTATCTGGAAAAGACGTTCTGGCCCGCCGACCTCGTCGTCCTCTATCCCTATCCGGAGCATTGGGCAATGCCGCTGGTGGCTTTGGCGGTTGTGCTTATCCTGGGCGTCTCCGCCACCGCGTTCTGGTTCGGAAGGCGCCACCCCTACTTTGTCACCGGTTGGTTCTGGTTTCTGGGAACGCTGATTCCTGTCATCGGCCTGATCCAGGTTGGGCGGCAGTCCATGGCAGACCGATACACCTATGTGCCCCTGATCGGGATATTCATCATTCTCACGTGGGGTGCGGCTATATGGCTAGCACGCTGGCGGGTACCGGCCGGCGTGGTAACTGTCGCGGCCTTGCTGGTGCTGGGGGCCTGTGCGATACAAACCGAAAGCCAGCTGTCTTGCTGGCAAAACAGCGAAACCTTGTTTCGTCATGCCATCGCGTTAACATCAAACAACTATCTCGCCCACGACGGCCTTGGTCGCTATTTGTATCAGAAAGGAAAGCGGAAAGAAGCGATTGCAGAGTTCCACCAGGCTCTTCAGATTAATTCCGACGACCCGGACGCTTTGAACTGTCTGGGTGCAGCCATGGCTATCCAACATCAGTACAGCGCGGCGAAGCAATACTTCCAACAGCTGGTGCAGCTCCGTCCCTGGGATCCAGTGGTGCACTGTAATTATGGTTCTATCCTGGCCGACCAAGGGAACTGGACCGAAGCCGCGGCTCAGTTCTCTGAAGCGTTACGCCTCGACCCAAATTCAACGACCGCAAGGCAGCTACTGGAATATGCCAACAGTCACGTTCAGGAATAATGGCGGCAGCAGGTTAAACGCACTGCTTTTGTGAAATTAACCGTCATGGCCACGGTGTTTCATATAGCCATGCATTGATCGGCTGTTTCCTGATATTCTCTCTCGAGAATAGCGTTGTACACCCGGCGTCGCCGGTTTGGAAGCAAACCCGAGTGTCTCCGATTGGCATGGTGCGAAATCGGACGTGAAATCTCCGTCCGGCGATCCAACGTCTCAATCCACCTTGTCAGGCCGCAAGTCGCTTTTGACAATCGAGCCATTTGCGGCAGAAATGGTAATGGTGCCGAGGTCCACCTGCTTATCTGGATTGCTCAGCCTGGCCGCCCAAAAACGAATTTTCCATATCGGCCCTTCATCACTACGGTCCAAGGTCATTTGAGATGCCTTGAGAGTAATTTTTTCCAACAATGGTTGAGACCTGGCTTTTTTTAACGCCTCGTCCGAATCCACCTTCAACTTTGATTTATTGAGGATATCACGTTCATTGTAAGGTAGTTGAAACGGATGAACGGGATGCGATATCTCCATCTCATTGCCACCGCCGAATTTCACTTCCACGGACTTCATGGCCGCGGACGGGTCGTAATAAGTCACGTGCCAGATGTCCGGAGTGAGAGCGGCAACTGATTTGTCCGAACGGATTTGCAGCACCTTGTCCTTGCTCTGAATTCCCAGATAGGGATCGCCGGCCTTGATTAATTCAAAGGCGGTCAATTCACGGGCCATCGCATGACTCGCCAAAGTTAATCCCAATACAGTGATGAAAAAAATTCCTGTCTTCATGCTTGTCGGAAAAATTTAGGTTCAACGTGTTTGAGTGACAACACAAAATTGGATGTCACTGGCCCGCCAGCGAAATTCAGTGCTCAGGCGGAGTGCGACACTACGACCCGCTGTAGCCTGTCAAAACAATCCAGGTGTTCAAGGCCACAGACTTAAGGTCCAGAGCGTTATCCAGACGAGCGGGTAATATTTTCAGCTCATTTCCGGCTTGCCTTGAGGCGGGTTACGTTACAGGCTCGGCGTTCAAACACGATGGTGTTATCGACAGAATTTTAATGAGCAACTCAGAGGAACTAAGAAGGCAAATTAAGCGCATGCTGGTGGAAAACCTCATGCTGCAAAATACAGCCGAGGAAATTGGAGATGACCAGCCGCTTTTCGGTCCCGGCGGATTGGGTTTGGATTCGGTAGACGCGCTCCAGGTGGTAGTGGCGTTGGACAAAAACTACGGCTTGAAAATTCCCGATCCGGAAACTGCGCGGAAAATTATTTACAGCGTCAACACGATCACCGCTGCCGTCGAAAGTCATCAGGCACTGCGTTCTTGATGCGTGGACATTCTGGTGGCAATTCGATAAGACATCGCCGCTCTAGAATTCGCGACGTCCCTTGGCCTCGTTCAAGCGCCTCGCAAATCAAACCCATCCCATAATCTCGCGCTCTGCCTGTAACCAGTCATCCAGTTCGTGACCCGGCTCGGCACCGCGTGCGAGATAAATTTCATGGGCACGTGTCTCAATTTTTTCCTGAAGCGAGATGGCATTCAGAATGTTGTCCACCGTTTGACTGCGAGATTTCTTTTCGTTCTTCTTGTTGGCAAGTTGCATAACTCGATTTTCTATCTTCTATCGTTGGCTTTGGCTTTGCTGCCTGGACTAATTGACAGCTGGGTGCTATTAGCAGTTTCTATGCCGTTATTGAGAGTTCGAATAAGTGTTTCTGCTGGTCGTCCGGAGCGTTCCACGCTCTTTACAACTGCTTCTGAAAGATACCCGGGATAACACGCATTTTTGGCACAAGTGGTGCTTTTCACAAAATGGGTAGAAGTGAGCGTTTTGTCTGTATTGCGCGAGCTGCCGCAAAATTGGTTCGTGGGAAATATTTAAGGCCATGTTGAGCGTTAAGACGATTCTCTTTGTTGAAAATGATCTGGTGTCACAGAGCTTGTATCAAAAGCGTCTGGAGCGCGAAGGATTTCACGTGGAATGCGCGCAAGACGGGCAGGTGGCCCTGGACATTCTTTCCGAACGCACACCGGATTTGGTCCTGTTGGACCTGATGCTGCCCAAAGTGAGCGGCGCTGACGTGCTTAAATTCATGCATGCCGATCCGCGTCTGACCACGATTCCAGTCATCATTTTTTCCAATGCGCCGATGACCGAAGTGCCTCCCGATGATCCCCTGGCCCAAGGCACCAGACGCCTGCTGAAAAGTGACTGCCCTTTTCCGACCTTGCTGAGCACCATTCAGGAGACGCTGGAGCATGCACCTGAATTTGTGGTTATGGAGGCCGGTAACAGGCCTTCCCCGTCGACACTGGCAGCCAATGGGGATAACCAACGGAATGGCACTTTTACCATGGCAACTCCCCGCCCCGAAACCGAAACGGCTCTCATGAAAAGGCGGTCGGAGTTTCTAAAAGAGGCTGCGGCAATGATGCCGAAAATCAGGGAGCAGAGCACCGGATACATCAAGGCACCGAACTCGGAAGCCAGCCAGGCACATCTGTCCGGGCTGCGTCAGCGCGTGCAGTTACTCAATTCCAGCACCGATCAGGCGGGTTGTCCCCGAGTCGCTCTGCTGACCAATGCATTCGATGCTTTGCTGTGCGGAATCATGGACAAGCCGGCCAACGTTACACCCTCGATGCTTCAAACCATTGCCCAGGCCGTGGATTGTCTTGATGGCCTTCTAAAGAACAACGATGCGTATTGTACCGGACCTTCGTTTCAAGCCAAAGTACTGGTAGTGGACGATGACACTGTTTGCAACCACGTGAACGTGAGCTCACTCAAACGGGCCAACTTCGAAGCCGTCGGCATCAAGGACCCCACCGCAGCTCTGAACATGCTGGAAACCACTCCCTTTGACCTGGTGGTGCTCGACGTCAACATGCCAGGTATGACTGGTTTCGATGTCTGTGAAAAGATGCGCCGTTTGCCTCATTGCAAAAAAACCCCGGTCATTTTTGTTTCGGCCTTCAGCAATTTTGATAACCGTAAACAAAGCGTCCTCAGCGGCGGCTACGATTTTGTTTCCAAGCCGGTTTCCCCATTGGAGCTGGCACTGAAATTGGCCATCAATTTGATCAAAGCCCGGGTGAAGGGCGTGAGCGCTGAGGCTTCACAGTCCGAAACTCATGCTGCCGTGAATAATGGTTCGTCGGAGAAGCTTCAAATGGCAGGTTCAACCCGTATGAACCGGCCGGCCCAAAGTGAAACGCAACCGCTAGAGCCCCCCAATCATCTGGCGCCGGAGGTCAAGCTGCCGCTCAAGGAAGATAAGCCAACAATTCCGCCCAGGATGGTGCGACCGGAACCCGAGTCGCGCTCGAAAACCCAACCAGAACACGAACGTCCATCTAAAATGCAAACCCCGACCATACAATCCGGCAACGGAACAACACAGAACGGAGACTTCCAGGAACGTTTGCGCCAAAGTTCTGAAGCTTTGGAGCGCGCCAAGACCGGTCTGGAACAGGAATCGGCGGAACGGGCCCGTTTGGAAGCGCGATGGCGCGAACAACTCAGCGGAGCCGAAGCGCTGATCCAACAGGCTCAAAACGTTATCAAAGAAAAAGAAGGGCGCTGCAGCCATCTGGAGAAGGAATTGGCCGAATCGCAGAAAGCGAAAGATGAAGTTCAAACCAGATTCGCAGCAGAGCAACAAACGGCTGTTAAAGCGCAGCAGGAGCTAAAGGAACTCAAAGCAAATCTTGAAAAAGTGTCGGCGGAGCGGGCGCGCCTGGAGTCGGAAATGCGCAGCCAGTCGGACGCGGCAAAAGCCGCCGCTGCCCAGAAGGAAACCATTCTCAAGGAAAAGGAAACCCGATGCGGCCAGTTGGAAAAGGAATTGGCCGGGTTGCAGCAGGTGAGGGACGAACTTCAAAACA
>JBJKQZ010000213.1:0-6416 GCA_046704865.1 Terriglobia bacterium | reverse complement strand
TGCAGGAACTCGTCCATCGTGGCCGGCCGTGGGAAGTTTCGAACGAAGACGAAGAAAGGCTTCCCAAGCCTTTTCTGCTGGCCCCGCTCCGCCCTGACTGCCTGGTTCCGGTGGCTGGCCGCAACGGACGTCTTTCGGGGCTGCTGGTGCTGGGCTCCCGCCTCTCCGAAGAACCCTATTCGCGCGAAGACAAGAGATTGCTGGCATCCGTCGCCATCCAGGCCGGCATTGCGCTTGAAAGCATTTGCCTGGGCGAGGAGATTGCCGAGCGGATCGAAGCCGAACGGCGAGCTGCACAGGAAATGGACTTTGCCCGCCAGGTTCAGTCCCGCCTGTTTCCGCAAAAGTTCCCGGCGCTGCAAACACTGGAATACGCTGGGGGCTGTGCGCCCGCGCGCCAGGTGGGTGGCGACTATTACGATTTCCTGGAACTCCGGCCCGGCCGCATGGCACTGGTGCTGGCGGACATTGCGGGCAAGGGAGTGTCCGGCGCCCTGCTCATGGCGAACCTCCAAGCCAATCTCCGCAGCCAGTATGCCCTGGCGCTTAATGACATCCGCCAGCTTCTGACCTCCGTCAACCGCCTGTTCTGCGAAAACACCAGCGACAACAGTTACGCGACTCTCTTTTTTGCGGATTACGACGACTCCACTCGGCAGCTCCGATACGTGAATTGCGGCCACCTGCCGCCGCTCCTGTTGAGGAGCAGCGAGAGTTCCACTGGAAATCCACCATCACAATTGAAGATCCAGCGGCTTGAGCCCACCTCCACAGTGCTTGGACTTTTTGAGAATTGGGAATGTAACGTCGCGGAAACAGTTTTGAACCCCGGCGATTCTCTGCTGCTCTACACTGACGGCGTTACGGAAGCAATGGACTCAGCGGAAGAAGAATTTGGAGAGTCGCGATTGATTGAAACATTGTCCGCAAACCGCGATTTGCCAGCCCAGCCGCTGCTCGATTCCATCGTTCAGGCAGTACAGCAATTCAGCGGCGAGGAACAGGAAGACGACATCACACTGGTGGTCGCCCATTGCAGGAAACAACCCCTTCCGCCGGACACCGATGAGCGCCTGTCAATCGCGCAGGAAAATCGATAGAATGTTGCCATGAACAGCGCTGACCTGGAGAAACTTGACCGCGACGGCTTCGTCATCCTTGAAAACTTTATCGCTCCGGACTTTCTCCAGGCGCTTCGCACACGGACAGATGAGCTCCTTGCAGAAGAAGGCGAAGCTGCGGGCTCAGAGTTCAAACAGGAACCTCACGCGCACCGCCTGGCAAACCTGGTAGACAAAGGAGAGGAATTCCAGCGTGCCATCGTGATGCCGCGCATTCTGGAACTGACGGGGCACGTTCTTGGCCCCAACTTCAAACTGGGAAGTGTCAATTTCCGCGCTGCTGACCCGCATTCGCCATCCCCGCAGCCGCTCCACGGGGATGTCGGCGCGTTGCCGGATGAGCGAGGTTTCTCGGTGTGCAATACCGTCTGGATGCTGGACGATTTTACGCCCGAGAACGGCGCCACGCGGTGCGTACCCGGCACTCACCGTTCGGGCAAGTTGCCGCAGCAGGTCCTTGACGATCCCTCGGAGTCTCATCCTGACGAAATCCTCGTCACAGGGAAAGCCGGAACCGTGGTGGTGATGAACGCTCACATGTGGCACGGAGGAACCGCCAATCGCACCGATTTCCCGCGCCGCGCATTGCATGTTTTTTATACGCGTTGGGATAAGCCGCAGCAGCAGTACCAGAAGAAGCTATTGCGGCCGGAAGTCCAGGCCCGGCTTAGTCCACAACTCCGCAAAATACTCGCGCTAGACGATCCGCTGAACGATAAACTCTGCCAGGAGACCACCAGCATGAGCGGGTTCATGCGTTGATCGCTCACACTCTGTGGTATCACAATCGCTCCAAACTTCACCTTCCGCGCGCAAGTTTTGCTTGCTGATTTCATACTTGCGCCAGCCGGCAGTTGATTGAATAGCATGGCGTTGAACTCACGGTTTCAAGGCTAACTACGGGTGCCGCGGCAAACAGCATAGCCGCTTGAGAGGCCATGCCTGAATTCCGTACTTGCGTTCCTGACCGTATACCATCATAATCTGGCCTTTTCGGGTTCATTTGCCGCCCACAATTAAAGGAGGAATCTTATGTCGTCTGAAGAACCACAATCGCTTCATAACTTAATATCCAAACCCTCGCGGAGGAATTTTCTGAAGAGCGCCGCGGCCCTCGCCATGGCGGGTTCTGCCATTGCTTGCGGCCAGCAGAGCGAAGTAAAGCAAACGCAGGAGGCCGAGCAGCCGCTGCCATCCGGAAAACCCAGGCTGCTTTATGTTGGAACTTACAGTTCCCCTGCCGGACCGGAAGGCAGTCCAGGCCGTGGGCAGGGCATCTATCTGTTTGAAATGGACCCGGCAACCGGCGCGCTCACACAACGCGACGTGTTTGCAAATCCCCGCAATCCTTCCTGGCTGGCCCTCAGCCCCGATAAGAAGCACCTGTTTTCCGGAGATGAAATACACAAGTTCCAGGGCAAGGTTTCCGGCGCTGTCAGCTCCTATTCGATTGACAGTTCAACGGGGCACCTGACTGAACTCAACACCGTAAGTTCTGAAGGAGACGGGCCTGCCCACATCAGCGTGCACCCTTCCGGCAAATATGTTTTTGTAGCCAACTACGGAGGCGGAACGATTTCCGTGCTGCCCATCCGGCCTGACGGCAAACTCGGGCCTGCCACCGACGTCCATAAGGACAAGGGGCCGCTTGGTCCGCTGCACGCGACCAGCGCGCCGCCGGGAAGCTTCGCAATCAGCGGGCACGACGCTCCGCACGCTCACATGATTCACTCCGACCCTACGGGCAAGCGGGTTATTTCCACTGACCTCGGGATGGACAAAATCCTGATCTGGAATTTCGATATCGACAAGGGCAAGCTGACGCCAAACAATCCCCATGAAGTCTCCGTGCCGCCTGGCGACGGCCCAAGACACTTTGTTTTCCATCCCAACGGCCGCTGGTTCTATTGCATTCAGGAAGAAGGCTCAGCCGTGGTCGTCTTCGATTACGACGAAGCCAGCGGAAATTTGACGCAGAAACAGGTTATCCCGACGCTGCCCAAAGGCTTTGTCGGCACCAACTTCTGCTCTGAAATTCGCATCTCTCCAGACGCAAAGTTCATCTACGGCGCAAACCGGCTGCATGACACCGTCGCCTATTTTCCCATTGGCTCGGACGGAACATTGACCTTTGCGGGCGAAGAATGGACTCGCGGCGACTACCCGCGCAGTATCACTCTTGACCCGGCTGGGAATTTCCTCTTTTCATGCAACCAGCGAGCTGACGCCGTCACCACATTTCGCATTAACAAGCAGACTGGCGGCCTGAAATTCACGGGCCAATACACACCCGTAGGAACTCCGGCGGTAATCGTCTTTCTGACGTAAGAACAGCAAAGAGATCCTGCGATCCGCCGCGGCGGCTTTGCCTCAACGCATAGCCGCCCGCCCGCGGCCAAGGCTCCTCAATGAGCCCGGCTCACTACCGCAGTGCCGGTATTATCGCCGACAGAGAGCACAACATTCATCGTGCTGCTTGTGGAATTGATGCTTATCTTGCTGCCGGAAATCTGGAAGGTGTAAGCGTTCGCTCCCAGCACTTTGATCTGTGCATTGACGGAAACTCCGTCCTCAACACCCGAAAACACATAATTCCCTATGTTGTTTTGATGAAAAGCTCCCACAGGGAATGTCAGAATTTCATTGCCCAGCACAAGCGTCACGGGTACCTGGGTGGGATCGACGCTGCTGCCATTCACAGCTACAATGAACCCGGCATACAGGCTGAAATTTGGATGCGGGCCGCCGGTAAGCTTGAACCCCGCCACATGAAATTGATCGAACGGTACGGCACTTGAGAAAACATACGCCGCTCCTTGATAGCCGTTCGCACCCACCGTGGCGCTGGGTGCTCCGCCGCCCACGGTCAGGCCGTCAGCGCTCATGCTGGCGGGGCCATTCAGATCGCCATTTGTCGAAGTGATTTTTGACGCCTCGGTTTGCGGCAGGATCGCCGCTGGCCACCCACCGGCCGGCTCAGAAAAAACATAGTCATCCATCGAACCGGGCGCGGACGCTATCGCGGTGGCACCGCTCGCGCTGATGCTTACCGACTGGCCCAGAAAGGCGGCGTTCGTGCCGTCTGAAGCCATAAGCCTTGCAGCTTCATTCTGTACTCCGCTCGAGGCAGACCACCCGCCGGAAGGGGCAACAAAAATGTAGGCAGCGCCAACTTCAAACTCGCTGCTTACACCGGTGTAGGGTGCCCCGCCAACCACCGTGGAGCCGTCTGCACTTATACCCACAGATGAACCCAGGGACCCGTAGCCGGCCTCGCCTGAAGGAGAAAGCTCAGCCGTCTCGGTAGCGTCGCTCCACGCATTAGTGGGTTTCACAAAAACGTAAATCGCACCCGTCGGGGACATACCGTTGACATCAGCATTGGGCGCCCCTGCCGCCACGGTCGATCCGTCCGCACTGATGGCCACCGCTGAGCCCAACTGGTCATAAGTTTGGCCGTCCGATGCGCTCAGTTTTGCGCTCTGCGTTTCGTTTTTCCAACCCGAGGATGGCTTAACAAACACGTATGCGGACCCGGGACCAATGGGAATAATGTCTCCGAGTTCTATTGCCCCAGCCACTGCCGTCGACCCGTCGGCGCTGATACTTACGGATTCCCCAAACAGCTCAAAGGCCCGACCGTCTGAAGGAGTCAGCTTGGCCGTCTGGCCCATGTTGTGCCAGCCAGTCGAAGGTCTTACAAAAACGTACACGGCGCCCTCTAGAGATTTCGAATCAACCGTGGCAAGCGACGCGCCGGCCACCACTATCGAGCCATCCGCGCTCACGCTTACTGACCCGCCCAATCCATCATTGGCTTCTCCGTCCGTGGCAGTCAGCCTGGCAACCTCAGTCAAATTGGACCAACCGGCAGAGGGCCGCACGAACACGTAAACCGCACCCTGAAAAAATCCTGACCCGACCGATGCGCTTGGCGCACCGGCCACCACGGTTGAACCATCGGCGCTGACGTCAACGGACAAACCCAGCCTGTCACCAGCCTGGCCATTTGCGGCTGTCAGTTCGGCCGCCTGGATCCAGGGGTCCACCACTACCGGATAGTTGGCGTTCACCGCGTCCACGTGCAACAGCACTTGCTGTTCCTTCAGTTCAAGCCAGGAATGAAGACGTCGTCCTGCAGCATCCCGCGCTTCCAAACCCACATAACGAAATTCAGACTGACCATTACTTCCGCTCAGTAGTAAACCCGTTCGATTGGCCTTGACGGTCGCCGTCATATTTCCTGCAAGGTCAAGAGCCAGCGTCAGGGTCCCACTCGCTCCATGCTTAGGCGGCCTGGCGATCGTAAATCCCTGTTCCAGGCCCTCAGGCCCATTCCGATACCATTCCACAAGCCCGCCTCGCCGGTATTCCACCTGGTTCCGATCCGCCACGGGCCTTGTTTTCGCAACGGGCCGGAGTTCGGTTCCCTCGCCGAACGATTTGAGTTCAAGGCCCCATGCAGAGCGCAAATGATCGCGCACCTCAACACCCTTTGGTGTGAATGTGGCCTGGAAGTCTGAGCTCGGATTTGTGATCGTGATGCTGTGTTGATTGGCCACAGCGCGGTAGGCTATCTGGTCGCGCCCAATCGCAGCAGAAATAGCCGATTGTACCGATTCAGGAACTCCAGTTCCACTGACGTTTGTTACGGCTTGATTGACGATCTTGGTTTTGCCCAATGCAGGTACGGTCACACCGCACAACGGTAAAAGACACATCATTGCAGACATACGGATCGAGATGCTCTTCCGCATTTCCCCCACCCCCTGGAAGGAACGTAATAGAGACAAACCCAGACCGTCGACAAAGAACCTGAAAAACCTTGAATGGGGATCCCCCTCCCATCAGGTAGTTCACGGTTGAATCTTAAGGAATGCTAATACTCATTGGAATACTACCAGGAGTACTTCAAGTCAAGTGGAATATCAGGAAGGACAAAACCCCGCCAGAGAGCAGCCAGGCCCCGCCATACGGATTGACAAGCATTCACAAGGTACCGATCGAGATTTTCCAGCCTGATGGCCCTTGTCCAGGCGATGCCGCACAGTAGAATTCCGCATCGCGGTCACAGACTTACTTTGCATTCTTCCTGGGTCTGAACTTTTGGATAAAAAAGCCGCCCATGAGGATCATGATGGCGCCCCACCAGACTGGCGCGTGAAGGTTTGACAGTTCTACTGTGGCCGGAGGATGAGACCACTCTGCAAGACCCGTAATAAAAATCAGAATACCGTATATAAAAAGCAGAATACCGGCAAAAAACCAGACCGGAATCATCCGACGTTCTTCACT
>JBJKQZ010000212.1:0-5391 GCA_046704865.1 Terriglobia bacterium | reverse complement strand
AGTTCAGCTCCGTGGCATACGGGCTGATGCGTTGACCGACAGGCGTCAATCCCAATAACCCATAAATGAAAAATGCGAGGAAGCCAATTCCCGCAGGCAGAAAAAGCCGCGTCCTCGTTTTCAGGCTCATTCGTTCCTCCGAACCTTGGTGATGGCTAGCAGAACAAGAAGCGGCATGGCCACGGTCCCCACTACAATTTGTGAAAACGCAACGTCCGGCGCCATAAATGCAAAGAACATGAGTCCAAGAAGCAAACCGTAAAAGCTCATCATGATAAGCTGGCAAAGAGGTTTTCGAATCAAGACGACACTTGTACCTGCCACGCCAACAAGAAGCAGAATCAACGCTTGTAAGATAACCATTTCACTCCCACGATCATTTTCTGGAATGTTTGTGTCTTGGGCGATGGGTCTTCCTTTTGTGTGCCCTGCCTGGTGCCGAAAGGGATTCTTCGCCGACTATTTGTTCTCCTTTTTGCGGCTTCCAATCACCCAATTGATGAATGCGGCCAGCGCGCGCCGTAGCATGTGTGAGGACCGAATTTGTGACCGCCAACAGGACACCGACCATGAAGACTTTGATTCCCACAGGCGAGGATGGGGCCCTGAGCAGAACCGACATGACGATAGCCACGGCCCCCACGGAGCCCGCGGGCCCTATATAATGGAGCCGGTCGTAAAAGTCGCTTACTATGAGTACGCCCAATGACGACAAAAGAGCTGCCCCTGCCCCCGCTACCAGCAACACGTCTATAAAAAGATGCATTACATCCACCTCTCAAGAAAGTGGACGAACACGAGCCCCCCTGCAAGGGAGAGAAGGGCGAACGCCAAAGCCAAATCGCAAAAGACTTCGCGGTGGAATGCCTCGCTCAGAAGAAGTAATACCTGTGCTTCGATCAGCGCACCGGTCTCAAGGCCTGTCAACCGGTCCAACTCCGTTCCTCGCATGCACCGGACCATGCATGGAATTAAGCATGCTACAAAGAAAATCGCGACGATAAGCCACACGTTCATCTGCTCCCCACATCAAGGATGAAACGCAAGGATTGTCCCTCCCGAATCTGGTGCAGCAAAACAAAATTGTGGTATGGTTCGATATCAAGGACACAAGTATTGGGGCTCAATGTGCCTACAGTAATGGCCAGTGCTCGTCGCGCTGCGGATCTCCCGCCGGTACCGCCGGAGTTGAATGGAAGTTTCCTAAGGAAACCTCCTTCCTTCCGCTTCCTCAAAATCCGCTCTGCCAGCACAACAATGAGAATCCAGCAATCCGCCAATATTTCTCCGGGGACACGCCAGACTCCAATGAACCAACGCAGATGAGGATAAAATCTGGCGAACCCGATGCTTCTTGTTACTTCGGTCACGGTCGCTGCTATTGTCGCTGCAACACAACCGACAACCAATTCAGGCAGGTTGATCGTTCCCACGAGAATAAACCAAACAGGAATTAGAATTGCAACGTCGGCAAACCAAAAACCCAGGGAAAATCGTCGTTTGATTTCCCTGTCACCGCTGCCAGATTGAGATTTCGACGGTGGCTTCCGCTGTTCAAGTAGAATCTTTCGCCGTGGCATGATTTTTTCCCTGGAACAAGAAGAGGGATTGATACATCGAAGGGACCGTGCCAGGCGAATGTAGTAAAGGAATTCGCCGACCGCGAAAATGGCTACCTGCCCTCTTTGATCAATTCCCGCAAACGTTTAGATATTTTTATAGAGCAAGATGGCTTCCACCAACCATGGTCTTTAGTATTCAATCAGTTAACTCGGGGGCTTGCCACACTGGCCTGCGCTCCGCAGGGAAAAAATACCTCTGCCGCGAAAATATGTTTAGCGGTGGTGTACTTCTGAATCGGCGGAATTCAAAATGCAACAGAGATTCCCAGCAGTTGATATGAGTACCGGCGCCTCAGGTAACTCGGGTTATGACAGAAAGGACAATTAACACTGAGAGTGATTTATGCGGGGGAAATTAAAACGAGACGATTCTTACGACTTTGATCGAGTCCTTGCCCTGCTTCTTTTTATCCATTTATAGGAGGTTATGATACTTCCCCCTAAAGAGATCACTATCAGACCTATTATTGCCAACTCCACTCCTTTGGACCTGGAAAGTTCTACCAACTGGTGACCAAAATAGAGGCCCAGTAATGCCTCGATTGAATAGCGCGCGAGACGAGCAACGCCGACAACCGTCAAAAGCTTTTTCCGGGGATATTGCAGCGCCGAAGCCGCAATGATAACCGGAGTAAATGGAAACGGAGGTGGCATTACCGATGCAATAGACAAAGCCCACGGGGCACTCTTCCTGACATGCTTGGTAATGGACCGAATCCGGTGCCGCGATAATAATCTTTCCAGGCCCTTCTCTCCCTCTTTCCGGCTTGCCGCGTCAATGATCACACATCCGGCAACAGATCCTGCCGCCGCTATCAGGACAAACAAGGGCGCCAACATGTGTTCCTGCGCCACCAAGGCTATAAGGAGCAAATCAGGCCCAAAGGGTATAAACAGGAATGAAGCATCGAGGAGGCTCAGCGCAAACAGGCCCGCGCCGCCGAACTTGCTTGCAAACGCAAAGAGGTTGGAAACCATCTCATGCAATTGAATTAACCTCGAAGAACTGCACTGCGAACCCCGGGAAATCCGATCGGCCTCTGATACCTTACACGACGGGACACCTTTGGGAGCGCGTTTCTTATCCGCCCCCGTAATTTCTCCAGTCAAACGAATACCAAAAGTCTCAGCCGTATACCCGCCTGGACTCGCCATGTCATACCCTCATGACAGCCTTGTACCATGCTTGAACCTGGTGCTCGGCCATCTCCTTGGCAATGCCGTATCTTTCCTGAATCTTTCCGACAAGGACATCTTTCTTGCCGCCGATCACATCCAGGTCAGACTCAGTCAACCTGCCCCACCGTTGTCTCGCCGAACCTTTAAACTGTTTCCACCTTCCTTCAATCTGGTGCCAGTTCATAATGTTCCTGCCTCCTTTCGTAATTGTTTACGGCGCGCAGGAATAGACAAATCCGGACTAACCACCGGCTGCACGCAAACCAGTTTCGATCGCCCTCATGACAGAGCATTTGTCAGTCCGCACTCTATTGAGCGTCTCCCCTGAACATCTTTCCGGTAACAGGCGATTCTCTTCCTGTTCAGACCCGATGAGACAGGTGCCTGAACAATGACAGGACGAATATAATCAGGAAGAAGAAGAACAGGATCCTTGCAATGCCGGCGGCTGCAAAGTCAATCCCCCCAAAGCCCAGAATGCCAGCAATAATAGCGACGATGAGAAACACTATTGTCCAGTAAAGCATGTTCAACCTCCTTGTCGCGTCATGCCTCGACGCGGGATCGATAAGTATGTTCTACCGCAAGCCTGGCCTGTGCCTCAGCGGGCCACGGCACTCCTTTACTCTCGCGCAGGACATAGACTGAAATTCCTGCCAGGCAGTGACATTTAAGACCGATATTCAAATTTCCAAATTCCCCGTCTTTAATGGCGCATGCCATGGCCCACGCTTCTACCCAACGCAATCAGTGAGCCAAAAACAAGTCAATCCACGAAGGTGTTGAAATAGCAGATACTCATTCGATATTCGTTGAGTTAGTTAAATCGAACTAAGTGGAAGAATTTTCACATGGTGGCAAATTATTGCGGGAATGAGCACGTTAATTTGAGTTTGAATTTATCGCCCTGCTCTCATTTGACCGTTGTTGCTATCTGGGGAATGCTTCGTTGCACGGGTCTCTCCGTAACTATACTTAGAACGAAAGTACGTATACTACCGAATTGATTACAACACCTTCGCAATATAGATTAAGACCTTTACCGGGGCGGGTAAAAACAAAAATAAAGGCAGTGGGGAGGCCATGTGGAATGCCCGGTCAGTGTACATCTTTTATGATGGAGGGCGGAAATGGCTCAGAAGAAACTATTCGCATTGCTGGTCCAGGGGGCAGAGGAATCCTTCACAAAACTGAAATCTTTGTTGAAGGAGCAATCGGTCGAAGTCTGGAGCGCGCAAACCTGCGCTGAGGTGGCGCGTCTGCTGGATCAAACCCATCCCGAACTGATCTTCACCTGCACAAAATTTCCCGACGGTTCGTGGAGGGACTTTGTTAACCTGGGCGAAAATGCGTCGTCTCCTGTAAACGTCATCGTGGTAGGCAATTGCCAGGAAACCCGCCTGTACCTCGCCACGATGGATGAGGGGGCGTTTGATTTTATTCTTCCCCCATTCGAATCGGAGTCTCTGGCTCATGTTGTAAATGTAGCGGCAGATAATGTCCGTTCACGGCGAGGTGAGAAAGCCCTAAGCGCCGTAGCGTAATCAATTTTTACCTGAATCTTCTGGAATTCCTTAATGACAAATACAAGTGAAACAAGCAACAAGCACGGAGGTGCATGATGGCCCAGCAAGCAGTGGAGTCTTCGGTTCTGGCAGAGGGTGTCGAGGGATGTGTCGTCCTTGTTGTAAGCACAGAGCGCGATTTTCTTGACCACTATCGGGAGGTTTTCCTTGCGCTGGGATTAGTTCCGATCACGGCGACGTCAGTTGCGGCGGCGACCGCCATCCTGAACCTGATGATTGTCGCCATGGTCGTGGTCGACCAGCGCAACGGGGTTCCGGCAGTGCGCAAAATCCTGAAGCGCGTTCAGAACTCTCAACCACATGCATTAGGTTTTGTCATTGGGCAAGACCCCGAACTACGCTTACCCAGTGAAGCGCGTGCACTCGGAGGTGCAGAATTCCTGGATCACCCCGCCGACGCGCAAGATTTCTTACACGCCTTTGGGCTGGTTCATGGAGGGGCGCAGCATTAGGGAGGGCGGGCCGTAATTATCCCTGTACGCGGAGGTCAATCACAATGCCAACAACATCTGGATTGGGCGGCGCCACGACTCGCCCTCAAAAGGTTTCACCGGAACCCAAAGTTCTGCTTATGTGCGAAGACCCCATGAAGGCTGCATGGTGCAGCGACGTGGTGAGTTCTCTTGGTTGCACGGTGAAGGCCTGCAGCAATTTTATTGAACTGCTCCTGTACCTCAAACACGAGGCCTTCCAATTGGTAGTGATCCTCGAAGGTGAAAGACCAAAGCCCGGCTGGCGAAATGCGGCAGAATATATCGCTGAAATCAGCTTGACAACTCCTTTCTTCGTTATAAATCGCAACGGTGAAGTTGCCGGGCTCTCACCTTCAGTGGAAAACCTCAACTAGCGCGCACTTTGATGATTCTATTTCCGCGGATCATAGTGCGATACCACAGCGAAAAATTCATCAAGCACCCGGCTGCTGCTCCCGGGTGCCTTTTCCGTCAAAGAATATGCGCGGGTTTGCGATCGCGTCGAAGGGTCTTCGGCAGCGGTTTGCAGCA
>JBJKQZ010000211.1:0-5571 GCA_046704865.1 Terriglobia bacterium | reverse complement strand
GCTCTTCCCCGCGCCGCGACAAAAACCGTAGACCCGGCGGCCTGCTCTTCCGACTGAATCCTACGCCCCCTGCTTCAAGAACCCAATCAGCTCGCGGAAGTACCACTGCTGGTGGTCGTACATGCTCATGTGGCTGCCGCGGCTGCTGATGGCGGCGCGGGCGTTGGGCATTAGCGTGGCGATGCGGCGCATCTCGTCAGGGTCCATTTCATCGTAGCGCGCGCCCAGGGCCAGCGCGCGAGTCTTGATCCTGCTAAGCTTTGCCGTTACGTCCCAGTTTTTGAAGGTGCCGGTGATAATGAATTCATTGGGACCCTGCATATAGTTATAGATTTTGGGGTTCAGAAACTTGAGCGAAGCCGGCAGGGGCGCAGGCCACGGATCCAACCGGCAGATGTGCCGGGCATAAAACTCGCCAAAAACAAGCTGCTGGTATTCCGGAGCCTCGAAATCTCCCTTGGCCTCATACTCTTTCATCTTCTCCACAACGTCGGCAGGAAGTTCATCGCGCAGCTTGTTGACGTACTTCACGTAGCGCGGAATGCTGGCCATCATGTTGGAGATGACGATGCCTTTCAGGTGCTGCGGATACTTGAGGGCATATTCATAGGTAAGCATGCCGCCCCAGGAGTGGCCGTAGAGGTAAAAGTTTTCGAGGCCCAGCGCCCGCCGCACATCTTCCACTTCATCCCGGTAGCCGTCGATCGTCCACAGGTTCTGATCGTCCGGCGCGTCAGAGAATAGGCAGCCCAACTGGTCGTAGTAATAGAATTCGATTCCCGCCTGCGGAAGGAAATCCTCAAAGCACTCCAGGTAGACGTGATTGATGCCGGGCCCGCCGTGCAGCAGCAACACCTTGATTGGCCCTTCGCCCGCGCGCTGCACCCAGACGTTATATTTCCCGCCGCGCACCGGAACCAGCCGCGTTCCGCCCGCCTTGACCTCCGGCGCAGCCGCCTGGCCGCCTTGGGCAGCCTGGGCCAATCCCGCAGCACGCTGCGCAATCCCCGGAACCGCCAGCCCACCGGCGAGCGCACTTCCCCCCAGCAAGAAGCTCCTTCGATTCATCTGTTTCTCTCCTGGAAGTTATGCGGCGGCGATGCACCGCCGCCTTTATTCCGAGCATTGTAACACGGGCGGACAAGCCTCTCGCCCACCGCAAACCGTATCTGTACAGTGGAAATCAGCCGGTTACTCGCTGGGGTATTTGCTGGGGAAGGTTACGGTGAGAATCAGGCTTGGAAATGAGATGGGGCGGGCTGTGAAGCCCGCCCCGGAAGGTTGACGGATCTACCTGTCTAATGAGCAGCGTTCAGCGTCAGCGGCACACGCTGGATCAGCATGGGCCCTTCCGCAAGCTGATAGGTTCGCTTGTTCTGCCGTTGCGCCGTCAACTGTGCGCCATGCGGCAGTGAGAAGAAAATGGTCTTGCCAACTGATGCCATCTCAAGTGAGCGGACAATCAGAGTGTCTCCCTCGCGAACGCAGACGATCGAACTTTTGGTCGCCGAAGTCGGATTGTGCGTTTGAGCCAGTATGAACCCGTGCGGGCTTCCCTTGGCATTCCCCACAACTTCCAACATGCTGGGGCCTCCGTCGGCCACCCGTCCGTAGTACAGACTGTAATCCCCTGCCGGCAAAGCCATTTTCCCCCATTGCGCGTCCATGGGTAGAGTAAAGGTCCCGGCAGCGTCAGTTACTGCAAGCCCCTGCCCCTGCTGCGCCTTCGCCCCCGTCACGCCCAGGGCAAAGAGCACCAACGTAAGTCCAACCATCGTCATCAGGTTACGAATCGCTTTCATCACACACCTCCAAATTTTGATTTGCCGCAGGCGGTGTGGGGTTCTTTTCCCCTGGCATCGCGTCCCGCTCCCAGCGGCTTTGTTTGATTACCGCCTTCAACCTTGAAAACGGAATCCGGCCGGGAAAATGGACATGGCGCGCAAAATAATTTTTGCCCGTGTGGTCCGTTGGCTTGGCCCCTGCCCTGTGTTATCCTTCTGCTAAACAGTGTTCGCTACTGGGGGGCGCGATGCGGAGGGGACCGACGGCGCACGAGGTCACGCTTTTGCTCCAGGCCTGGAGCGGCGGGAACAAGGAAGCCCTTGACCGCCTGTCGCCCCTGGTTTACAACGAGCTTCGGCGCATCGCCGGGCGGCTTATGGTCGGCCAGCGCCCGAACCACACTTTACAAGCCACTGCTCTGGTGAATGAGGCGTATGTACGCCTAGTGGATGCCCAGCAGGTCAGTTGGCAGGACCGCGCCCATTTTTTTGCCCTCTGTGCCCGCGCCATGCGGCAGATCCTCATCGATCATGCCCGCGCCCGGTCCAGCGAAAAGCGCGGCGGCGACCAGGTCGCACTTGAACTTGACGAAGCGCTGGTAGCCAGCCCGTCCCACGAAGTCAATCTCCTCGAACTGGACGACGCCCTCAAACGCCTGGAGGCGCTCGATCCGAGAAAAAGCCAGGTGGTGGAACTGCGCTTCTTCGGCGGCCTCAGCCTGGAAGAAACGGCTGAAGCCCTCAACGTTTCTACAAAAACGGTCCAGCGGGACTGGGACCTGGCCCGGGCATGGCTCTACGGTGAGCTGAGCGGGAAGAAATCCGGTGGATGACCGCTGGCAACAAATCGAGCGAATTTACCACGCGGCGCGGGAGATGGACACGAGCGCCCGGCCGCCGTTTCTGGCCAGGGAGTGTGCCGGTGACAGCGAATTGCTCCGCCAGGTGGAACATCTGTTGGCACAGGCCGATCAGGTCGGCAGCTTCCTGGAAACCCCGGCCATGGAAGTTGCAGCAGAGGCCCTGGCAAAGGAGAGGCTGTTATCGGACCCGCGGAAACCGGCGTTTGAGCCCGGCTTCATGATCGCGCACTATCGCCTGGCCGGAAAGCTGGGTGAAGGCGGCATGGGAGAAGTTTATGAAGCCGAAGACACTAAACTTGGCCGCCGGGTGGCTCTCAAATTCCTGCCGCAAGGACTGGCGGCTGATCCCCAGGCTCTGGAGCGTTTCCAGCGTGAAGCGCGCGCGGCTTCTGCGCTGAACCATCCTACCATCTGCACCATCCACGACATAGGCGAAGTGGAGGGCCGGCCCTTCATCGTCATGGAGTTGATGGAGGGTGCGACGCTGAAACACCGTATTGAAGGCAAGCCCATCAAGATTGAGTATCTACTGGACTGGGCCATCGAAATCACCGACGCCCTCGACGCTGCCCACCAGAAAGCCATCATCCACCGGGATATCAAGCCGGCGAATATTTTTATCACCGCGCGCGGCCAGGCCAAGATACTGGATTTCGGGTTGGCGAAGCTGGCACGTCCCGCCACAGGGCCCGTCTCTCCATCGGCAATCGGTCTGACCGTTGCCGGCATGACGATGGGAACCGTGGCTTACATGAGCCCAGAGCAGGCTCGGGGCGAACCGCTCGACGTGCGCACGGATCTGTTCAGCTTCGGCGCTGTGCTCTATGAGATGACTACCGCCCGGCAGGCCTTCAGAGGCAACAGCACGGCGGAGATCTTCTCGCAAATTCTAAAGGACGCGCCACCCCCGCCGCGCGCCTTGAATCCGCAAATGCCTGCAAAGCTGGAAGAAATCATTAACAAGTGCCTTGAAAAAGACCGCGACCTCCGCTACCAGCACGCATCTGATATTCGCACCGATCTCAAACGACTGAAGCGTGACGCCGCCTCCGGCCAATCGGCTGCTGTAACGCCGGCGTCCGCCCAACCGGCTGCTGACGCAGTTTCATCCCGCCATTCTGAGACCGGCAGGACCGCCCCGCCGGGCTGGCCGCTCGAAATCTCCGGACCGCGGGCCTCTGATTCACAGGTCGTGGCGGCGCTGGCAAAGCGCCACATCGGTAAGGTTGCTGTTGGGGGGGCGCTGATCGCCGCCTTCATCATAGCCGGCGGATACGCCATCTACCGTTTGGCGCGGCCGGAGAGCCGGGCAGTTACACATCCGCCATCCGCCAACATGCAGTTTTCACAAGTCACCACCAGCGGCACGGCGCGCCTGGCTGCCATCTCACCCGACGGCCATTACGTGGCCTACGTCCAGGAAAGCGGAGGAAATGACAGTCTGTGGCTGCGGCAAACAGCGACCGGCAGCAACGTCCAGATCGTCGCGCCCAGTGAGTGGCCCTTTCTTGGCGTTACCTTCTCGCCGGACGGAAACTTTATCGATTACGTGCAGAGCGAAAGGATAGTCGGGTACCGCTCGGTCTACCAGGTACCAGTCCTCGGCGGTGAGCCCCGTAAACTGGTGAGCGACGTCGACACGCCGGTTACCTTTTCACCTGACGGCAGGCAATTCGCCTTTGTGCGCCGCGATGGAAACCACGGGCTCTATCACCTGATGCTTGCGAATGCAGACGGCTCAAATGTCCACTCGCTGGCAACAAGGCAGCCGCCGGAGACATTTACGGCTTCGCTGGAATCTGGCCCAGCCTGGTCTCCAAACGGCAAAGAGATCGCGGTAGGCGCCGGAAAGACCTTCCCCCAGGAATACCATCCTGTTGCCGTGGACGTCGTTAGCGGCAAGGTGCACGATATCGGCTCCAGGCGCTGGTTCCTGGTGCGCCAGCTCGCCTGGCTGCCGGATGGCAGAAATCTTCTGATGATTACGAATGATTTTTCGGCGCCCGCGCAGAACCAGATCTGGCAGGTTTCCTACCCCTCGGGCCATCTTTCCCGGATTACCAACGACCTCAGCAATTATGTGGGTCTCAGCCTGACGGCAGACGGCAGCACTTTGGCCACCATCAAAGAAGAAATTACCTCCAACATCTTGGTTGCCTCAAAGGGAGAATGGAACCGTCCCCGGCAGGTGACCTTCGGCCTCTCGAATGCCAATGGCATTGACGGCCTCTCCTGGACCAGCTCGGGCAAAATTGCTTATACCTCGAGATCGAATGGAAACACCTCGCTTTGGCTGGCCAATTTCAAAGACGGAGGCGCTCAGGAACTGGTCCGCACCCAATTCCCGGACGTCTTTCCTTCGGCCTGTGGCGGATCGCCGGGCTACATCACGTTTATCACGGGCAGCGAGAGAGCCACCCAGACAGTCTGGCGAGTGAATCCCGACGGCACCCATCTGAAGCAACTGACGCAAGGGCCGAATGACGGGTGGCCCTCCTGCACGCCCGACGGCAGGTGGGTGGTCTATTCACTGCAAACCGGCGGGCTGTGGAACCAGCTCCAAAAAATTTCGATCGAAGGAGGCAACCCTGTCGAACTCTTCCGCTCGTTTATCGTCGCCGGTCCGACAGTTTCCCCCGATGGAAAGTGGATTGCTTGCATCTACCGCGAAAACCCCCAGGTTCCTCCGCAACTGGCCATTTTGCCTTTCGCGGGAGGCAAACCGGTAAAAATTTTCCAGCTTTTCCCAAACACACATTCGCTTTTCGTCTGGACTCCCGACAGCCGCGCCGTCACCTACACTGTTAGCAAAGGCGGCGTCGGCGGCGTGTCCAACATTGTCGAACAGCCGCTGCACGGCGGCAAAACCAGGCAACTGACGCATTTTAACTCCGGCCAGATTTTCTCTTTCGCCTGGTCACCCC
>JBJKQZ010000210.1:0-2731 GCA_046704865.1 Terriglobia bacterium | reverse complement strand
AGCCGAAAAATCGATCTTGAAGTGCTATAAAAAAACCGGGGCCCTCACTGTGATATAAACTATCTCCCTGTATCTGGTCCCAAGACCCGGTCACCTCACAGCGGCCGCCGGTCCGAGATGCGGTCTTCGGCAATAAGACGTCGATTGGCTGCCTCATGGATGATGACTGTTATTTCCAAAAGACGACTAAGCTGTGGGAACGCAGCTGGCAGGAAAATAGTTTCTCGACTATACGCAGCATCCAGCAGGAATTGTGATTCTTTTCGTATGGGTTGCAGCATTGTTGATGACGAGCGCGGAACGCAGCGGCAACAGAAGTAATTGCACTATGGACCTGTGCCAAGTGTCCAGGGTCAAACATTCTAAGAGTTCATAATTTCCTTTTTCAACGGAATCAGGAGGCTAACTATGATGGGTCGTGGAAAGCTGTATATCGCTATTGTACTTGGCAGTCTGCTGGCTGGTTGGGGGTGTTCCAATAATCCCGGAACCAATGTCAGCCCGTCTTCCAGCACGCCGGTGGCGGTCAGTCAGTATCTGGGGCGTTGGGACCTGACGGTAAAAACGCCAGCCAGCGATTTTCCTTCATGGATCGAAGTATCTGAGGCGCAAGGGCAGACAAAGGTTTTAGTGGTGGGGTTTGGCGGCAGCGCGACTCCCGCGGCCAAGGCGCAAGTGGTGAACGGGACCATCGAGTTCTCCATGCCCTCCCATCCGGTTGACTACGACGGCGCCGACCAGTTCACGGGAAAGCTGGTCAACAACGAACTTGTGGGGACGGCGACCGGCCCGCACGGAGCTACCTGGGAATGGACGGGCCGCAAAGCACCGGCCCTGGAACCGCAAGCAGCTCCGAAATGGGGCAAGCCCATCAAGTTGTTCAATGGAAAGAATCTTGACGGGTGGAAGCTCCGACATCCCAAGAGGCCAGATGTCTGGAAAATCGAACACGGGATCCTGGTTAAGGATGGAAGCGGTTCTGGAATCGTCACCACTTCCAACTTCGAGAACTTCAAGTTGCACCTGCAGTTCAAGTGTGGGCCCATGTCCAACAGCGGAGTGTATCTGCGAGGCCGGTATGAGGTACAGATAGAAACTGATTCGGCTGACCAGCCGTCGCTGAACCATACGGGTGCTGTATACGGTTTTATTGCTCCCAACCCGGAGCAGCCGCGTAAATCGGGTGTATGGCAAACCTTTGACATCACGTTCGTCGGGCGAACCCTCACGGTTGTGCAGAACGGTGTAACTGTCATCGATCAGAAAGAGATTCCAGGAATCACTGGGGGCGCAATCAACAGCGACGAAGGTGCGCCGGGCCCCATTATTCTTCAAGGAAGCGAAGCAGGACGTGTAGATTTTCGAAATATCGTCATTACGCCCGCATTATGATCGCAGCGGCATAGAACGAATTTTCGGAGACTAGCATCTGGATGGTGAGAGCTTCATGCCTCCCCGTATGGCGGGGTGTCTGTGCTCCAGGCAAGGCGGTGAAGCTGTTTCAGCATAAGAGGTCAGATGGTGGGCGATACAGGACTCGAACCTGTGACTTCTACCGTGTGAAGGTAGCACTCTACCGCTGAGTTAATCGCCCGTGGCTATCAAAATAGCAGATTTCGCCGTCGCGGTCTAGGTTTCTCCCTGACCCTGCTGCACTCGCCTGTTCCGCCAGCCCGGGCGCGGTGTAAACTTCAACTATGCGCGCCGGATGAAGATTTTCTCAAGAATCAGGCTGAGCCGGTCGAAGTGTTGAGTGATGGAAAAGCCCGCAGCCCAGTCAATGACCACCGATTCCGCCGAACTGCTCTCCCGTGTGCGTAAAAGCGTGCAGAGCGTGATCCGCGGCAAGAATGAAGTGGTTCAGCTTGCGCTGGTTGCCCTGTTCGCGCGCGGACATCTGCTGATCGAGGATGTTCCGGGTGTGGGCAAGACCACGCTGGCGCATTCGCTGGCGCGGTCGTTTGACTGCTCATTCCAGCGCATCCAGTTTACGTCTGACATGCTGCCCTCAGACGTGATCGGCATCAGCATTTACAACCAGCAGACCGAGGCATTCGAATTCCGCCCCGGCCCGGTGTTTGCCAACGTCGTGCTGGCCGATGAGATCAACCGCACCACGCCCAAAACGCAGAGCTCACTGCTGGAGGCCATGAACGAGTTCCAGGTGACGGTGGATAACCACACGCATCCTCTGCCGCAGCCCTTTATGGTGGTGGCCACGCAGAATCCCATTGAACATCACGGTACATATCCGCTGCCGGAATCACAGCTTGACCGCTTCCTGATGCGGCTGCGGATTGGCTACCCGCCGGCGGAAAGTGAAAAGGAAATTTTGAAAAGCTCAGCGCTGGAGGACCCGCTTTCAAAAATCCAGCCCAGCATGACGGCCGCGGAAGTTGTGGAGGTCCAGCAGGCGGTGCGCAAGGTGGCCGTTGACGATGAACTCATACACTATCTTCTGGCCATCGTTGAAAAAACCCGCCGCCATCCCGATCTGACGCTGGGCGTCAGCCCGCGGGGCTCCATGATGCTCTACCGCGCCGCCCAGGCCATGGCGCTGGTGGAAGGCCGAAATTACTGCATCCCGGACGACTTCAAGCGGCTGGTTCTGCCGGTATTTGCCCACCGCTCGGTGGTCAGCTCAAATTACGCCTCCGCGTTGAAACGGTCGAACCAGGCGGAAACCATTATTCGGGAAATTGTCGAAAGCGTTCCGGTGCCGCTGTAGGCG
>JBJKQZ010000209.1:0-5048 GCA_046704865.1 Terriglobia bacterium | reverse complement strand
CCCTCACTGACTACCCCCTGTCTGTCAGAGTTCGCTGCCATTTGCGCTCTACCCGATTCAGGCCCGCATGGATAGCGGATTCTAGCATGTTCTGACAAAAGCTAACAACCTTGTGCAAACTATTGATTCTTCGTGTAAGATTAACTTCGAATCTGTAGGTCGGGGGTTCGAGCCCCTCCAGGCGCGCCATCTAACTCTGTGCAACCGATGTTTGGGTAACTACGATTTAACTGAAGCGGATTCCAGGTTCAGAGTTCAATTCCGGATAATATTTTTGTCCCTCTCCGGGCCTTTGTGTTCGGCGGCACCGTGAGGAACTCTTTTCGATAATCCATTTATTTCGCTCTGTTGGTCTCGCGTCCCGTTGCATTGGGTTCTTCCAGGACCGGAAATCTGGAAATCATTTCCCAGGATTATTTTCGACGTTAGTTTACATCCTCCTTGAGAACGATGCCTGGGCTCCCCAATCCCTCGGTGCGGCGACCTAATGCCTGGCGGCCATATGGTGACTTGCCAGATGCGGACCACTTAAATAGAGATGGACCTCATTGATTGTGGACTGGCCATTGAAGTGCTATCGTCGGTGGGAAAGGGTCAAATACATATTCGTTGTTTCCTGCTTCAGGAGTGGATCGTGACAACACCCAGACAGAATGATAATCCGTATCGGTTTATTGCAGCTTTCATGCTGGCAGGTTTGTGTATCGCTTTCAGTTGGGGCTGCCGGAAGGTGCCTGCATCTGGCCCCAAGTTATCCCTGCCGACGTTCACGCGATCATTCACTGTTGCGGGAAAGGAGTATCAATACACGGTGGCTGGCAGAAGTCCTTCAATAGGCGGAACGACGACTCTATCGACACTACTGATTCCGGTGGATCTTGTTTTTGAAGGCCATCCGGACATGTCGGGCAAGAAACTTGTCATCAGCCCAGTTCCGGACGTGCCAAAAGTCATTCAATCTCCTGTTTTTCAGAAGTACGATTTTGCAACCGGCGACACACAATATGCCGATGCCGTGCAGCGCGCGGCGTTCTATAAAGAGGCCGTTGCAAACGATTGGCACACTCTGCTTGGCGTGCCGCGCGTGATGCCGCCTGTGAGAATTGAAATCCCCGACGCCAATGGGTACGTTCTTACCTCCAGGCGGACAGGACATTCGCTGGCAGTAGTCGATCTGGACTATATCGAGAAGGAGTTGTTCAAGAGTCTTACCACAACTCGCATCGAGCCGGACCAACTAGTGATTGCACTGACCAAAAACGTGGACTTTTACGAACTCGGAGACGCAATGGTCTGTTGTTCGTGGGGGGCTCATGGGGTACACGTTGATCAATCTTCAAAGTTACTGCAACCCTTTGTCTTGAGCACTTATCTGGACCCTGGTGTGGTGCCGGGCTTTTCAGACATACAACCCCTCTCTCAACAAATTGCTGCCTGGATGAATGATCCGTTACATGGCTATCAGTCAAACACCTTTCCTTCATGGCAAAAACCATCCGAGCCGAGTGGCTGCGGAGGCTCTGGTATTGGAACCCGGTATCGTTTTGCTCTGCCCACTGATGGCGGACCACAATCGGGTTCGACCCTCGTGAAGACGGCGGCAGGCGAGTACCATCTTGAAAATTTTGGATTGCTTCCCTGGTATTTTCAGAATCCTCATCCTGACACTTTTCAGGGTTCCTTCAGTTTTCCTGATACCCACGTATTGGCGTCCGCCGCCGAACCCTGTCAGCCGAGGACCGAAGCTATCGCTAATCCGACAGTTTCACCATTTCCGAATCCGCACCCGCCGAATGGGCATGAACTGATCGGCTATTGGGTGGGATATTCACGCTCAAAGACGATTCCTTTGCAGGACGTGTCCCCGCAATGGGACGTGATCATCGTCGCGTTTGCTGCGCCGATGAAGGGTTCAACCAGTACGCTGCAATTTGAAACGCCTGCCGGGTACACGAAAGATCAGTTCAAGGCTGCAATTGCAGAAATGCAGCACAAAGGAAAAAAGATCCTCATTTCACTGGGCGGCGGCGGTCAGGTTGTGATCCTAAATACGCCAGAAGACCTTCGGAATTTTGTCGACAGCGTTTCGGCTATCGTTAAAGATTACGGCTTTAACGGCATTGACCTCGATCTTGAAACTCCGTCCATCATGCTCAATCCCGGGGATACGGACTTCCGCAAGCCAACCACTCCGAGTGTTGTAAACCTGATCACTGCTGTCCGGGAGTTGCGCCAACGTTTTGGGCCGAAATTCATGCTGGCAGAAGTTCCAGAAGGTCCGCAGGTTCCTGCCGGGTTTGTAAGTTATGCCGGCCAGTTTGGGTCATTTCTGCCGGTGATTTATGGAACTCGCGACATTCTCTCCTTCGTGGACGTGCAGGACTATAACACGCCGCCGCTGGAAGGGATGGACGGAAATTATTACATGCCGGACACGGCTGATTATTATGTTGCGATGACTGAGATGCTGGTTCACGGCTTTCCGGTAGGAGGGAATCCGAAGTCCTATTTCCCTCCGCTTCCTCCCAGCAAGGTGGCAGTCGGGTTTCTGGTTGGACGGTCGGACTTGACAGCGATTGAGAAGTCGGTGCGCTATCTCATTACAGGCAAGCCGTTCGCTGGAGCCGAATACAAGCTGAGGAAAGAGGCTGGATATCGGGACTTTAATGGCGTCATGTTCTGGAATATCCAGGCGGACCAAAGAGTCAACTATCAGATGTCCAACTCCATCGGAACTCTTCTGCACAGTTACCCAGGGCGGTAGTTGCACCGCAGTGCGTCATGCGCCGGCCCCCAGTCGCTGAAATTAAGGCGTTATCCTCATCGCGCATTGGGCGATTCAGGGCCCGCCAATTGCTTGATTGATTGCCGTTATCCACGACTGCCGGCAACGCATTCTGAAATCAATGAGGTTGAAGACTGGCGTCGATAGTTATATTGCCGCCCGCTGTAACCGTGAGGTTTCTGTGCCAGGCCTCGTAGCCCCATTGCTGAACATAGATGGTATGAAAGCCGGATGACACGGGCAGTGTGGAAGGCGTGTTGCCGACAAAATTTCCATCGACAAAAATATCGGCTCCTATGGGAGTGGAAAGAAACGTAATGTCGGACGTGTCGCTGGCCTTGCTCTCTGTGGGCTGGCTGGAAGGCTGGATTTCTGTCGCGGCGTCCTCTGTGGGACCCTCGGCCGGCTGGTTTGAAGCAGGGTCGGCCCCTTCCAGTCCGTATACGTTCGAATCGTCCGGGTAAGCAGCTGGGGAGTAAACCAAAGGCACGTACACAACCACGGACTGTGGAGTCCTATTGGGACGCCGCTGTCGATGAATGATCCCGTTACGTACGAAGCCCAGATTTCGACTTGAGTCCGGGAACGGGGAGGCGTCAAAGCGCTGGGGAGTTACCTTGCCAAATGGCGGCAGGGTCGACTTGGCGGCACCTTGTGAAAACGGGTTTGGAGCTACCGGCGCAGGTGGAGAAACCCTGAATTCTGACGTATAAGAACCATGCTGTGCCCATCCGGCAATCACAGCCAGCAACATTGTGGGAATAGCGCAACAAATTGTTCTCGCCTTGACCAAGTCTCATTCCCCCAAATATTATGGTACCCCCGGGCACAAGCGGATGCAATCTCCGACAGCATGATTCGAGATAATAGGGGGGGTGACCGTTCCTCTTTGTCAATATCCTTCAGTTCGGCTTGCTTGCAGGGATTATTAGCCCGGGGCATGGCAGATTTCTTAGTATATTGAACCTTGGCAGCTCGACCAGAAAATCAATTGTTTGCCCCTGTTCAGACCAGAGCGACCTCTGGCAAATAGAGCGATTTTCGACAAAGTTGCGGACGCCGAATGGAGAGCGATGGCGATTTCATCTGGAGTAAGTTCAGGTAGAAAGTCCAAAAAAACTCGATACGATCTGTTATTGAAGGGAGGGCACGTCATTGATCCGGCCAACCACCTTGACCGGAAGATGGACGTGGCAGTTGCCGCGGGAAATATTGTGGCCGTCGAGTCGGACATTGCTCCTACGCAGGCCGAAAAAGTAGTTGCTGTCTACGGACTTTTGGTCACACCGGGGCTTGTTGATATTCACGTCCATATTGGTTATGGCGGCGTGCCGGACGACTGGTATTCGCCAACAGCCCGGTCGAATGCTCCCCCTTTCGGGGTCCCTGCAGACCTGATGCTGACCTCTGGCCTGACCACGGTGGTGGACACCGGAAGCGCGGGAGCCGAAACGTTCCTCCGCGAAAGGCAAATGGTGATTGACCGGGCCCAGATCCGGGTGCTGGCTTTTCTGAACATTGTGGCCAACGGAATGAATGGCGGCCTGGAACAAACGCCTGATCAAATGGATTTGCAGAGGTGCGCTGCAACCATCGATGAGCACCGCGACGTTTTCGTGGGAGTGAAAACAGCCCATTATTGGACCTCGCAACCGTGGGATTCACGGCACCAGCCCTGGATTGCTGTGGATAGGGCACTCGAATGCGGGCGGCTTGCCAAAGTTCCGATGATGGTGGATTTTTGGCCGCGCCCGCCGCAGCGTTCCTACGCGCAACTAATATTGAAAAAGATGCGGCCTGGCGACATTCACACGCATGTGTTTGCGCAGCAATTTCCCATCATTCTTGCGAACGGCCGCGTCAATCCCATTATGTGGAAGGCGCGCAAGCGAGGAGTGATTTTTGATGTAGGTCACGGGGCAGGTAGCTTCTGGTTTCGGAACGCGGTGCCGGCGGTCGAGCAGGGTTTTCTACCTGACTCGATATCAACAGATCTGCATTCGAGGAGCATAATCGGGCCAGCCCAGAGCATGACGAACGTGATGTCAAAGTTCCTCTCGATGGGTTTGCCGCTGGCGGAGGTTATAAAGAGATCGACATTGAATCCTGCGCGGGAGATTAACCGGCCTGACTTGGGCACGCTTTCGGTGGGCAGCGTAGCGGATATCGCAGTGCTTGAAAAACTTGAAGGCGACTATAGCTACGCGGACAACGGCCATGCCCGGATGGATGGAAAGGTAAAGCTCATAGCTCGTATGACCGT
>JBJKQZ010000208.1:0-4193 GCA_046704865.1 Terriglobia bacterium | reverse complement strand
GTTTTGCGATGATGAAGTACGACATCAATGACATCCAGCTTTTCCACCAGGGTGATGTGAAGTTTCTGGAACAGTTCTGATTTGGCAGGTTTGTGCAGTCAGGCCTTTTGAACGCGGGTTTACCATTTTCCTGAGACTGATGCGATGAAAGTTTCCCTGAATTGGCTGAAACAATTTGTTGATGTTCCGGCAGACATGCGCCGACTGAAGGCGGACCTGATTAGCGTCGGCCTGAATGCTGAGTCTTTCCAGTCCGTGGGGGAAGATGTTGTTTTCGATATCGAAGTCACCACCAACCGACCCGATTGCTTAAGCCATTACGGTGTGGCGCGGGAAGTTGCCACGCTCTACCGCAAGCGGCTGAAGCTTCTGGAGTTCACCTGCAAAGAGGTCAGCGCGCCTGCCGCCTCCGAGGCGTCGATTGAGATTCTGAATCCGGACCTCTGCGCGCGCTATTGCGGGCGCGTTATTCAGGGCGTGCAGGTCAAGCCTTCGCCGGAGTGGCTGGTGCGGCGGCTTGAGGCGGTCGGGCAACGCTCCATCAACAACGTCGCCGACATCACCAATTATGTGTTGATGGAACTGGGCCACCCTCTTCACGCCTTTGACCTGATTCGCCTGGCGGGGCGCAAAGTGATTGTGCGTACCGCGCGAGCGGGTGAGCAGTTGCGGACTTTGGACGGTGCAAGCCGAACGCTCACGGCCAGCGATCTGGTGATTGCGGATTCTTCCCGTCCAGTGGCGCTGGCGGGTGTGATGGGCGGAGAAGAGTCTGAAATCTCAATCGACACTCATACTGTTCTGCTGGAAAGCGCATGGTTTGATCCTGTTTCCATCCGCCGCACGTCAAAATCCCAGGGACTGCATACGGAAGCGTCACACCGGTTTGAGCGCGGAGCGGATATTGACATGGCTCCGGTAGCGCTGGATCACGCCGCGATCATGATTGCCCAGCTTGCAGGAGGAGACATCCTGCGCGGCGTGATGGACGTTTATCCGGTTCCGAAACACCGCAATTATATCGATCTGCACCGCAACACCATTCAGCGCGTCCTGGGCGCGGAAATACCGTGGGAGGAAATCGAACGGGTTCTTCGCACGCTGGGATTCAGGGTTGAGCGGCGCGGAACCGAGGGATGGCGCGTGACGCCTCCGCAGTTCCGGCTGGACGTGGACCGGGAGGTTGACCTGGTCGAGGAAGTGGCCCGGCACTACGGTTATAACCGGCTGCCTGCAAGGGTGAGGCCGGCTCCGCCGCGCCTTGCCATCGGTCATGCGCGGAATAGAGAACTCGAGATCAGCAGCACGCTGCGGGCGCTTGGATACCGGGAAATCATTCCTTCTGCAATGGTTGATCCGGAAGAGAATGCAAGGTTCACGGACCGCGTTCCCGTGGTCCTTGAAAATCCGCTCAGTCAGGACGCCGCGGCCATGCGTTCGTCGGCAGTGCCTAGCATGATCCACACCTTAAAGTGGAATCTGGACCGATACCGCAGCGACCTCCGGCTGTTCGAGATGGGAAGGGTTTACAGCGCGCGCGAAAAAGGACTTCCGGATGAGCGTCGCATCCTGATGCTGGGCACCACTGGGAATCGCGAGCCCGGAAGCATCCACAGCAGGGAAGCGGATCTTGACTTTTTTGATTTGAAGGGCGATCTGGAAGAACTTCTGGGCCGCTTTGATTTGCCTGAGCTCAAATTTCAGCCCTCGGCCGCCTGCTATCTTGCGGAAAGAATGTCAGGTCGGTTTGCCAACGGAGATACAACGATTGCAACGCTGGGCCGCCTGAGCGAGAGCCTCGCGCGTGGATACAAATTACGCCGGGAAGTCTGGCTGGCTGAAGTTGATCTGGAGTTGCTGCTGAACACGGACTTGCGCAAGCACAGCTTTAAGCCAATCTCAAAGTTTCCGCCGGTGGAGCGGGACTTTTCATTGGTAGTGCCTGGAACCACCGCCTACTCGCGCCTGGAGCAAAGCATACGCGGGCTTGGCATTGAAGAAATTCAATCCATAGCGCCAGTGGAACGGCGCCGCAGCGAGGAACTTCCAGCGGGCACGATACCTGCAAAGCACTTGAGTCTTTTACTACGAATTACATTTCAAAGTCCGACCCACACGCTGGCCAGTGACGAGGTTGAATCTCGAAGCCGGCAAATCGTCGAAGCTCTTGAACCCCTGGGGGTTCAGATTCGGGGATAAACGCGAACGGGCGGCAATGGGGCCAAAAGCAATGGATCTGAATGAGAGTTTCGAGCAATTAGAAGAAAAACTTTCAAAGGCCAGCGAGGTCTTCAAAAAGGCGGTAGCCGACAAGCAGGACCTCGAAAAAGCTTTTGAAAAATTGAAACACGATACGAGCGATGGCCAGAAGCGCGTGGAGTCGCTGCAGCATGAGATTCAGGTGCTGCGTCGCGAGCGCGAAGAAGTCCGGATTCGGGTTGAGAAGCTATTAAGCCAGATTGAAGAGTTGACAGGCTCCGGCAGCGCGGGATAATAACTGAAAGTTCGCTAGATTGCCTGTTGCAGGCGAGGGCGCCAAGGGACGGAAAGGAGGCACTTGTCCAATCCACTGGATTCCATCCGAATTGAAATCTACGATCAGGAATACCACGTCAAGGGTAGCCTGAATCCAACTTATCTTGAAGACCTGGCCCGCTACGTGGACGGCAAGATGCGTTCCATCGCTACGCGGAGTCACAACGCCGACTCGCTACGAGTGGCTGTACTGGCCGCCCTCAACATCGCGGATGAGTACCACCAGATGAAAGCCAAATACGAGGCAACCACCCGCCAGGTTGAGCAGAAGGTCGGCGAGTGCAGCGAGGCGCTCGACCGATTACTGAAGCCAGCCGTTTAAGGATCGCCTGGCATTCCTCAGTCCTTTGTTAACCCTGATCCCGATCGGCCGGCCGTCTATCCTGCTCGAGTCCGGCCTTTAACAGGAGAGTCTTGCAAGACGGCGTCAGAATTCTATACATCGGTGACATTTTTGGCAGGCCCGGCCGGGCCGTTCTCAAAGAGACCCTGCCGGGGCTTGTTTCTGAGTATTCGCCGGATCTTGTTCTCGCCAACGGTGAAAACGCGGCTGCGGGTTTCGGGATCACGCCTCTGCTTGCGGAAGAGCTACTCGGCCTTGGAATTGCGGTCCTCACGACCGGAAATCACATCTGGGACAAGAAGGAAATCTATCCTTACCTGGCTGAGCACGCTGACGGCCCTTTGCTGCGCCCGGCCAACTATCCCTCTCACGTACCCGGGCGGGGATTGTACGTGGGCAAGACAAAAGCAGGATTGGAATTCGCAGTCATCAACCTTCAGGGACGCGTCTTTATGCCCCCAATCGATTGTCCCTTTCGGACAGTCGACGCCTTGCTTGAAAGCATTCCGGAGTCTGTGAAGATTCGTTTTGTGGATATGCATGCGGAGGCGACTTCAGAAAAGCTGGCGATGGGCTGGTACCTGAACGGTCGTGCGACGGCCATGGTGGGGACACATACGCATGTTCCGACTGCGGATGAAATGGTTCTCCCCGGAGGAACGGCGTACATTACGGATCTTGGGATGACCGGCCCTTATGAGTCCGTCATCGGGGTCGAGAAAGACACCATCATCCGCAAATTCCTCAGCCAGCTTCCCGAGAGGTATGAGGTTGCGAAAGGAGACGTACGCCTTTGCGCGGTCCTGGTGGAGGCTGATCCTGCGACCGGGCGTGCAGTTTCCATTGAGAGGGTGGTCCGGAAACAACATCGGGAAGAGGCCAGGGATGGGCATAGTTGAAGTGAGGATACAGCTGTGCTAGTTTGTTAACTCTTAAGTGAACAGTTTGCTGGCTTATAGGCCTGCTGTGAAAACCAGAACACCAAACGCAGATTTGCATTCACAAATTGATCTCGAACGGCTGCCGCAGCACATCGCCGTAATTATGGATGGCAACGGCCGATGGGCGCGGAAGCGGCATTTGCCGCGCATTGCCGGGCACCGGGCGGGCATCCGGGCGGTGCGGCAGGTTGTGGAAGCCTGTGCGCGCCTGGGCGTCCCTTGCCTGACGCTTTATGCCTTCTCCGTGGAGAACTGGAAGCGGCCGCACACAGAAGTCAAGCTCCTGAGTCGGTTGTTGCGAGAGTACCTGAAGTAGGAGATCGGGGAACTCAACCGATATAATATCCGGTTCGGCGCCATTGGAAGAATTGAGA
>JBJKQZ010000207.1:0-13496 GCA_046704865.1 Terriglobia bacterium | reverse complement strand
GTCCAGTTCTGGTGGAACCAGGGGAATCGCGACAAACGCAGATTCGTGGCACTGGAGCACGCCTACCACGGTGATACGGCAGGCGCAATGTCCGTGGGCGAGGATTCCTCCTTCGTCGCTGCGTTCGACAGTCTGCGATTTCCCGTCTATCGCGTGCCTTCAGCATATTGCTTCGGCTGCCCGGTGGGAAAGAAGCGCGAGACGTGCAACATCGATTGCGTTGAGCCGCTTGAACGGCTGCTGGAAGATAAGCACGGCGAAATCGCAGCGGTGATTGTTGAGCCGCTGTTGCAGGCTGCCGGCGGCATGATTATCCATCCGGTGGAATTCCTCCAGCGCATCCGCCAGGCCTGCACACGGCACAACGTTCTGCTGATTGCCGATGAGGTGCTCACGGGCTTTGGCCGCACGGGGCGAATGTTTGCCTGCGAGCGCGCCGGGATTGTTCCGGACATCATGTGCCTCTCAAAGGGCATCACAGGCGGCTTTCTTCCGCTCGGCGCCACGGTCTGCACAGATTCCATCCGCCGGGTTTTTCGCTCGGAAGACCGCATGCTGACGTTCTTCCACGGCCATTCCTACACGGGCAGTCCCCTGGCCTGTGCAGCCGGAATCGCAAGCCTGAAGATCTTTGAATCGGAGCCGGTCTTTGAGCGGATTGCCAATATCGAGCGGATTCATGCTGAGCGCCTGCCCGGGCTTAAGCGGCATTCGGCCGTTGGCGATCTGCGCTCTATTGGGACGGTTGCCGTCATCGAAATTGATGCGGAGGATACGGGATATCTCTCAAAGCTGCGCCCGTTCCTCTATGAATTCTTCCTGGACAAGGGCGTGCTGCTGAGGCCGCTGGGCAACATTGTCTATATCCTGCCGCCCTATGCGATTTCGGCTTCGGAACTCCACTATGTTTATGACGTGATAGAGGAAGCCCTGGACAAATTGCCCGCCCGCCAGGGTGCCGGAACGTCCGGGCCTTGAAACGCCTGGTTCGCCTGGCGTGGAAAGCCTGCCGCACAATGATTCCCAAACACCACGGAACTGGGGTTGAGGTTGGGTTTCAGGGGAGGTAAATGGAATGCCGGCAGGTTCGCCCGGCGATCAGGCCTTGCGGAGATCCTACATTGCCGGTTTTGGTGATTGGTCTTTTGTGTAGGAGTTGTCACCTGCGATGGACGTGCCAGCATAGCCCGCGGAGCTGCCTGCCAGAGATCCGCTGCTGGTGGTAGCGGAAACATGGGTGCTCGCTATGGAACAAATGGTGTTAATGCGGGAAGCCAATCCACCCATGGCCGTCACTGCGGTAAGGGATACCAGGAACAGCAGTAGCGCGTATTCAGATAATCCCTGGCCCTCTTCTTCAGGCCATAACCTTTTCAGGAGTTGCATCAGTCTCCTGGTTCCCTGGAAAATCTCGTTGTTCAGGTTCAGATCCTCGACCGGCATCAGGTTCTTTCTGACGGGTAGTCTGGATGAATCGCTCATATTTAAGCTTCGGCCTCCATGTCGCACGCTACCCCTATCATCAGATCGCCCGATAAACATCAGCCTTATTTCGTTAACTCCATTTGAAAGGTTTCCCATAGTTCCTCCAGTGCTCCCTAAGAATAAGGCGCAAAGGGCATTGGCCTCAATTCGGTGAAACCCACAAATTTAGTGGTCAAATTTCTGATACGTGGGGAAGGTAAACACCTGAATGTTAAAAGGATATTGATGGCAAAGTAATTCACAGGCCACATGCCTGATTGCCGACTGGGGGTTGCGGGACGGGTAGTCAGATGAACTTTCGGTGGCTCGCTATTAACTATAGAGTAACTTGACTTTAACGGATCGCGGTGTCTACAATCCCTTGCCATCAGGGCTCCCGGTGGATGCAGAGTTGGGCTTATTCCGATGGTGTCCCGAGTTGAGACGACTGGTTTGTTCTAAACCAATGTCGTCTTTTGACGGCGGTTACCCGAGGTCCCTGTCTTAATCGCAGTCATTGAAGGTGAAGGGTACAAAAGGTTTACGGCGTTGCTGTGGGTATCGCGGGGGAGAGCAAGGGCCGGTTTCGCGGCTCCCGGCCACGCGAAAGTATTGGGGCAGGGGCTGGAGCAACTGTTCGATATCGTTATTGTGGATGATACGGATCGTGGTTCGTGCAGATATTTCAGTGCAGGATGTCGGCGGCGTCTGCATGATTTTTGACTGGCAGCTTGAATGATCTGGTCCCGTTGGATGCTGATGAGGAGAGATAAAACCATGAGGCACAAGATAACGGTTATGCTGCCTGCTTTGTTAATTGCCCTGGCGGGTTTGGCATTGATGTGGCCCGGGGCAAGCCCTGTGAATGCTCAGGGGAAGTCCGGTACGATCGTCATTCAGGCATCAAGACACGACACACATGCCTTAGGGCCGGACGACGCACTTCCTTATGCCGGAGGACAGGCAGCCTCTAATCGCGAAAAAGTGCTGCGCCTTACACACGCCCCAGGCATAGTCAGCAAGATGCAGGATCCGGCCTTGCAAACTGCCATAAGTCCCGGTGTGGCCGCAACCACCGGAATAAGCTTTGCAGGCGTAGGTGCCAATGGCTATGCCCCGCCGGATACAAACGGTGCTGCCGGACCAACCCAATACGTGCAGTGGGTGAATGTGGAGTTCGCCGCCTATAACAAATCAGACGGAAGCCTGGTGTACGGACCTGCGGCGGGCAACAGCATCTGGAACGGCTTTGGCGGTTCCTGCCAGAGCAGCAACAGCGGCGATCCCATTGTGGAGTATGACAAGCAGGCGGGTCGCTGGGTGATGATGCAGCCGGTATTTAAATCTCCCTATTCGATATGTGTCGCGGTTTCCACGACATCCACATGGAGCAGCAGTGGCATTACCTGGAACCGCTATCAATTTAACGTCCCCAACAACACCAGCAATTTCCCGGACTATCCCAAGCTCTCGGTTTGGACGGACGGCTACTATCTTTCCTACAACGGCTTTAGGAACGGAAGTACCTGGACAGGTCCGCAGGCGTGTGTTATGGACCGCTCGGCGATGCTGGCAGGCCAGGCTGCCACCATGCAGTGTGCCGCCAGCCCCGGAACGGCGTTCGACAGTTTGCTTCCTTCTGACCTGGATGGTGACGTCCCCGGCGTTACTGGCACCACGCAGGCTCCGCCGGTGGGCTCGCCCGATTACTATATCGGGATCTACGGGAGCAGTAACAGCGAACTCGCATTGTTCCAATTCCATGTGGACTGGAGCAATTCCGCCAACACCACGTTCACCGGCCCGACGTTTGTCAGTGTGGACTCTTATAATGAGGCGTGCGGCGGCGGAACGTGTATCCCCCAGGCGAATACGAGCCAGAAACTCGATTCTCTTGCTGACCGTCTGATGTACCGGCTGGCTTACCGGAATTTTGGCGATCATGAGTCGCTGGTGGTTTCGCACTCCGTTGATCCCGGAAATGGGACTTCCGGTGTTCGCTGGTACGAAATTCGCAGCCCCGGCTCATCTCCCTACGTCTACCAGCAGGGAACTTTCGCGCCGGATTCCAATTATCGCTGGATGCCCAGCATCGCCATGGACAAGGTTGGAGATATCGGGGTGGGCTATAGCGAGTCCAGTTCTTCGGTGGCTCCTTCCATCTATTACACGGGCTGGCAGGTCGGAGAACCCCTGGGTACCCTGGAGACAGAAGCCCCCATCCTGCAAGGGGCCTTTTCGCAGACCGGCGGCCTTTCCCGTTGGGGAGATTACAGCTCCATGTCCGTTGACCCCACGGACGATTGCACTTTCTGGTACACAAACGAATACCTGCCTTCGAACGGCAGTTTCAATTGGGTTACGCGGATTGCATCTTTCGTCTTTCCCGGCTGTTCCTCGGGATCAACTTCAACAACGGTAACTTCCGTCACGCTCAATCCCTCGACTGTCACCGGCGGTAATCCCTCGACCGGCACTGTGACTCTCAACACCTCAGCGACGTCGAACATCAGCGTTACACTGACCAGCAGCAATACGGCTGCCGCCACGGTGCCAGCTACAGTGACAGTGCCTTCCGGCCAGTCAAGTGCGACTTTTAACGTAACGACATATTCGGTGACCAGTTCCACAACTTCCACCATTACCGCAAGCTATAACGGTTCAAGCGCAAGCGCCACGCTTACGGTCAATTCCTCCGGTGGGTCACCTTCTTTCAATCTGTCGGCTGCTTCCGGAACAATCAATGTGCCTGTTAATTCGAGCTCTACGGATACTATCACCATAACGCCTTCGAACGGCTTTACTGGCAGCGTGAACCTCAGCCTGATCGGGCTACCTTCAAACACCGTTTCCAGTTTCAGTGTCAACCCTGTTTCGATTACGGGCACGAACTCTGCAAGTTCGGTCTTGACGATCAAAACCAACCAGAAAGTTACGGCAGGAACTTATTCGCTGACTCTCAGGGCTGCGAGTGGCAGTTTGACCCAATCCATTCCGCTCACGCTTGTGGTGGGATCGTCCAGTTCACCGGACTTTTCAATCTCGGCGTCTCCTGGCAGCCAGACGGTGTCGCCCGGATCGAGCACCAGTTACACGGTAAGTGTGACTGCATCTGGCGGGTTCACGGACAGCGTTTCCTTCAGTGCAACAGGCCTGCCGAGTGGCGCTACTCCCAGTTTTAGTCCCGCTTCAGTCAGCGGCGGGTCCGGATCATCGACCCTTGGTATTTCAACCACCAGTTCGACGCCGAACGGTACCTACACTGTGACAATCACTGGAAGCAGTACGAGCCTGACCCATTCAACAACTGTTACGCTGGTGGTTGGCAGTTCGTCAGGCGGTGACTTTTCGATTTCCGCATCGCCATCCAGCCAGACGATCAGCGTGGGAAGTACTACCACTTACACATTCAGTCTGAGTTCCCTGAATGGGTTCTCCGGAAGTGTCAGTCTCATCGTTGTCGGTGTGCCGAAGTTCGCTCGGGCCACTCTGAGCGCAAATCCCGTTACTGTTCCGGCAAATGGCTCCGCGAATTCCACACTAACTATAAATACGAAACCGAACTTGGCGTCCGGCACCTACACCCTCACGATTTCCGGTAGAAACTCCAGTGGCACGATAACCCACTCAACCGCGGTTTCGCTGACCGTGCAATGAGTCTTTCCAGAACCATGTTCGGGGCCTGTCGCAATTGGCGGGACGGCCCCGGTGATTGTTTATAGCTGGTCGTAGCGATGCAATGGATTTGAGTTCGATGGGCGGCCGCAACTCAGCCAATCACGAGCTGGATCTGGTCTGGAAATTTGCCGCCTTCTCCATTACATCATCTTCTTCCCCAACTCGGGCAAAATGCCCAACAGTAAGGCTTCTTCTGCACATTTGACATTTCATTTTCATGCCTTTTGAATCGCTAAAGGGCTGGAGAAGCTCGCAATGGCGACACATTAGACTCGTCACCTGCATGCCAGGGCACAGTTGGCCTGATAGAGAAGTCTCAACTATAGGGCGTCCTTAGGGGAAGCCTCCCTGGTAATGGTGTATTTGAATGAAGGTAAGAACCGTATTTGAGAAGCGCGCCTGGATGGCGATCGCGGCAGTTTTACAAAGCGAATCACATTTTGGCGTGATGGGCATCACAGCCCGAGGAACAAAAGCGATCTAGGCTTCGCAATCAGAAGAAACTGGAATGGCAGGGAACGTGGAAAGATTCTGGCAGATCGTTCTGTAAAGGGGGGTGCTTATGATGTCAAACAACCAACAGGATATTCTGTCGATCCTCAAATCTGAACTCAAATTTATCGAGGCGGGCGGCTACGGATTTCAAGGCAAGCCCGGTTCCCCAGCCACATCCACCATGTTTGCCGATTCGCTTACCTGTCTAAACTATGGTTACCCTTACAGGACTCACCCGTGCGAGGAGTGTCCACTGATGGAATTTGTACCCGAAGAGGATCGCGTTTCAGCAATGCCGTGCCATCACATTCCGCTCGATTCGGCTGGCCGGACTGTTGAAGTGATGGAAGATGCAGAGAACCAGGTGGGCCTGCAGGACGCCGTAAAGGCATGGCTGCGCCAGACAATCAGCCGTCTGGAATCCGAGCGATCATCTTGAACTTAGGAAAGAATGTTCGGAAATAAAGCGTGAGCAGGAGGTCTTCTGTCACCAACCGCTAACTTTGCCCTTTGATTCTGTGCTTTACGATTCAACCGTAATTCCTGGCAGGCCAGAAAAATCCTCAATTTTGCCGTTAAGCCCTCATTTGGAGTCTCCTTACCTCATCGACTTTTCGTGTGACGTTGCCTCCAGCACCCCCCTCTCCTGGGCCTTTGCCCCCACAGCCATTGAAGCCGTTGCTGGGCCTGTATCATGTTGAAACTGGGGCAGTAGTCGACACTGATTCGGGTGGATTTTGCCCAAGGAAGAGAAGGATGGAATCGACCTGTGATTTCCGTCACAAGAGAACGTGCGCAAGCTCACTGCTGGCAGATAGGAGTGCAGGTAACAATTCTTACCTGGCCTGGAAGACGGTACTGCGAGGGACTTAGCGATGCATGTATGGAATGCGACAAGATCGAGCGCTATGGACTCAAACACAAGAATAATGGTCCATAGGGATGCTTGTCATGAATGTAACGAGAGGATTGCCGTTACCAGGATTTTTGTCCAAAAACATCTCGCTTCAGAATATGTTGCCTTGCCAGTAACCCCGGCGTTAAAATGTGATTATAGTCACAGCAATCCTGCATCTTTGGCATCTTTGGGTCGAATGGAGTCTCGCTTTGCAGGGATCTTCATTAACCATCTGGCTGGCGAAATTCGCCACACCGCAAAGCTCTCGTTGCCAGGTAACCGTCTATCTCACCTTAATTTTTACCATTGTGCAACCTGGCAAGACCTCCTTTCAGGATCAGGACCGATTTATGGCTCGCTTGCAGATAGCGTAAATCATGCTGAAGCCGTGATCATGTTGGGCCAGTGGACTGGGCGAGGATTGCCAGCTTCCTAAAGTTTAGTTTTTACATGAAAGAGGGGTCTTATGGTTAACCAATGCGGAAGAGGGGAGAGCGATATGAAGCGACTGCTGAAATGTCTCGTAAGCGCTGCATTCCTGATATGCATGTTTGGCTTTGTTACCACAGCCTACCTCTTCGCTCAACGACGACCAGCCCCGGAGAAAGGGCCGTCCGTTGCCTGGAAGGCGCCTGTAGAGACCAACCCAAACGATTATGTCGGACCGCAGACCTGCGCCGGCTGCCACCGTGCGGAAGCCCAGCAGTTTTTCAAGTCGCCGCATGGTGAAGAGGGAGGCGCGGTTGAACCTACTCCTGCAGCTTCCGGGGTTGCCGAATCGCCCTCTGTCGCAGCCGGCAGAAAGCTTTATAACGACATGATGTGCGCCGGTTGCCACCAGATCGGCGGCAAGGGCGGGACTGTTGGCCCTGCGATGGACGATGTGGGCGCCCGCAGAACCAAGCAAGAATTGATGGATCGGATGCTCAAACGGCGGGCCGGAACAATTATGCCCACGCTTCCCGCCGACACTCCCACGAAGAACCTTGAAGAACTTGTCGATTACCTGATGACGTTGAAAGGACAGAACCAGAATGCAGCGCAACCGGCGGCGGCTCCCTCCGGGCCCAGGCATGTCAGCGGATGCGAGATATGCCATGGACCGGGCCGTGCTCATGCCGAAGCCGAACAGAATGCCGCAGGCGACCCAGCAAAGATGCAAGCGGGCATGAAATTGATCTACAAATTCAACGGCAGCCCAAAGGAAAACTCCGAGCGCTGCATGCAATGCCACGAGACGGGGACCCCGCAAGACGCCTTCCAGCATTCTGTCCATTCCGCTGCGGGTGTCAGCTGCATTGACTGCCATTCCATCCACCCGGTTGAAGTGGCGGACGCCGGCAAGCCCAAGCTGCAGCCGGCCCAGGCGCAGTTCTTCTCCCTACCTAGGCTGAACAAGGAAAATGCCTGGCTGACGGACGGCTTGCTGAAGGAGCCGCAGCCTGAACTCTGCTTCAGTTGCCATCGCACAGTCCAGGCACAATTCGCGCTGCCGGAGCATCACCGTGTGGGCGAAGGTTTTATGAAGTGCACGGATTGCCACAATCCACACGGGACTATGAACCACTTCCAGCTGGCTGAAGCCAATTGGGAAAGTTGCGTGAAATGCCACGTGGAGAAGCGTGGGCCGTTCCTTTATGAACATGCAGTCGTCAAAGTTGACGGCTGCGCGTCTTGCCACACTCCGCATGGCAGCGTAAACAACTTCCTGCTCAAGCGGCGCGAGCAGCGGATGCTGTGCCTGCAATGCCACTCTGTCTTCCACATCATTAGCAGGAGCCCGGCGACCACAGAAGGATTTCACGGTCAAGCCAACGTGCCTCATGGCAGGCAGGGCTACCAGACTTCCGGAGACTGCACGCGCTGCCATGTGGCGATCCATGGATCAAACTTTGATGAGTACCTGCTGAGATAGGAGGTTTCACGTGAATATCACTCGTAGATGGCTCTTCTTGATGGTGGCTTTCCTGGTAGCATTGCCTGCGCTCAAGGCGCAGGGCCAGAGTGAACCTCAACTCCAGTGGGGCGGTTTCGGGGTCCAGGGATCTGCCAGCATGGGGTATCGATTTACTGACGTCAAAGGCTATGAGCCGATGTACGAGGAACTCGTCAACCTCAAGAGTGGACCTCGGCTTATGGACTTCAGCATCTTCGGCCATAATGATGACCCCAACGCTTTCGCGAATAATTTCTCGTTGACAATGAGCGGCATGGGCGGCGACCCGTACCCCGGCGCCCAGTTGACGCTATCTAAATCCAAGCTCTATGACCTTCGAGTCAACTGGCGCCAGTCATATTTCTATTGGAACCAGAATGACAATATCCTTCTCCCCACGCGGCCGGGGAATGCCGGTCTTACTGATAACCACGATTGGGCCAACGTGCGGAAAATCGGTTCCGTTGACTTCACTCTGCATGCCACCAATAACCTGCGCTTCCACTTTCAGTATTACCGGACTTCCTTCAGCGGCGCCACGTTCACTACGTTCTCGCCGGATTTTCTTGACTCCCCCAGTTACTTTGGAACATTGGCTCGAGCGAACGCTTACTACATGTATGCGCCGGTATTCGATAACACAAATCGCATTACGGGTGGCTTGGACTACACGTGGCACCAGTGGAACTTCCATTACAACGTCGGGTATCAGACGTTTACCGACAATATGAATTTGAACAATGTCAATTCGCCACAGTTTGCCATTGACACCAGCACTGCGACTAACCTGCTCCAGCCTCTTGCGAGTGCCTCATGGACCGATTTTCGCGAGTTGAAGACCCCGGTCAGCGAGTTTTCTTACGCCGGGAAACCGTATGATTGGTTGGAAATGCGGGGTAGCTACATGTTCTATCGCTACCGCGGGCCCGCTACGCTTGACCAATCATACAATGGGATTGTCCAGACCGTTAGCCCAACTGCCACACGGGCGGCGGTATACTCTCCATACACGGTCTCTCAGACGGGTCGCGTAAGGGTCACCGAACCTAACAACATCGTTGAACAAGGGTTCACATTCATTATAAAGCCGTGGTGGGATATTGACCTGGACTATCGCTATACGAGATTTACAACCAGTACGGAGGGGAATCTCACCAGCTTGCTTGCTACTGTGAATCCGTCCACCGGCGTGGCAACCGTAGCGAGCAGCGCTGAAAACCCGTTAAATGACTGGAAAGACGGCATGCACCAGGTCGAGGTCAGCATGACCTTTACACCGACATCCAATCTGGTCATTCGGCCCGGTGTCCAGTTTTTCAAATCCGATGTCGAGGTTTTGGAAGATGGTGAAGCCGATTCGGCGCGGACGCTGCGGACTAAGAGCGTGTCGCCCATCCTGAGCGCATTCTACCGGCCCTCCAAGCGGTTCGACATCCGGGGCGAGATCCACACGTTTAACAGGGGATCTTCCTATACGGCTCTCGATCCTCACACAGACACAACCGGGCGCGTGGTTGGGAATTTCCACCTGACCGACAAGTTCACCCTGAGCAATGAACTTTATATGGTCAGCCAACGGCTGCTGGCCACACAATTCCAGGGTAAAGTCCAGTCAAATTCCACCATGATTACTTACACGATCAACCCGAAATACTCCCTGTTTGGCGGATTTACCTACGACAATGAGTTGGCTACCGGAATTATCGCCTACCAGCGCGGAGTGTCCGCCGCCTTGGTCGGGTACCAATACCCTCTCCGCGACCAGGCGCTCAACCGGGTCTGGCAGGCAGGCCTCGCCGCCGAGCCCATCAAGTATTTCGGCATCCGCTTCACAGGGAACTTTGTGCGTACCACGGGCTTGGGCGACGAAGGCGGGATTACTCCGGTATATGGGCCTTTAAAGTGGCCACTGGGTACAGGAACGGTGTATTTCAACTTCCCCAAAGCGGGACGCTTATCGGTTGACCTGCAACGCACTTATTACGCACAGGAGCTCTTCCCGATTAGTGCCAATAATTTCAGCGCCAATATTCTGATGATCCGCTGGACTCGCGATTTTTAGTCAAGGTGGCTGATGGTTGAAACCCGGCAAAATACGAGAGATTATTTGTGAGGACAGAATCCACAGAGAAGGTATACAAAACGGAGGAAATGACTATGAACAGGTTCGTTGACTCAGCAGGTCTTGCAGTCTTCTCGATTATTCTGGCTGGCGCCTGGCTTCTGATGCCTGCTTTCAAGACGCAGGCTAAGGACGGGGCCGCGACCTTTGACGCGAAGTGCGCAATGTGCCATTCAAAGGATGGAAGCGGAGATTCTCCGATGGGCAAGGGTATGAAGGTACCCGATCTGCGTTCGAAGGCGGTGCAATCGAAGTCTAATACTGAACTCTATGATGTAATTGCAAAAGGCAAGTCTCCTATGCCGGGGTATGCAAGCCAGCTCAACAAGGAAGAGATCAACGACCTGGTCGCCTACATCCGGCACCTGGGTGGAAAGAAGAAGTAGTGTTCGAGGTTAGTAAGGATGCCATCACCTGACCAATGAGTCTGGAGGTAGCAACTATGAGCAAGATTTTGAAGGTCGCTGTGTTCAGCATCGCCTTGGGCGTAGCCATCTCGCTGTCCTCTCTTTCGTCTTTTGGCAATATGGAAATCGCCAAGAAAGAGAAGACCGCCTGCACCACTTGCCACGTGAAGATGGGTTCAAAAGAACTGAATGATGTGGGCAAGTGCTACGCGAAGAAGAAGTCCCTTAAGGCTTGCGAATCCGAGGCCAAGGAAGGCAAGAAGTAATCACCGAAATTCTCGCGGGTTTCGAAACCGCAGGGCCCGTGATTGGAGGTTGCTATGCACCTCACACTCTATCTCGCAACGTGGATACCTCTCGCGGTGGTGGTTGGCGTACTAGCTATCTATCGTAACATGATGGCCAGCCATGAAGACGAGACAATACATGTGCTGGACGGTGACGCGCCACAAGTTGCCGCCCAGGCCAAGCTCAGCCATAAACTCGAAGTCATAGAAAGGTGGGGCAAGATCCTGACCACCGTCGTCGTAGTTTACGGGCTGGTCATTGGGGGCATGTATTTGTATTACGTGTGGCAGCAAGGCGCCAAACTGCCTCAATGAGTTTGGTTTTCCTGGAAACGATGGCTGAACATGAACGCTTGGCAGCGGTGCGCGGTAGTGTCGGTAGTGGTCCTAGTCCTTTCATCAGCAGGCTTGGCGCAGGGTTCCGCCACTCTCGACTGCGCCACCTGCCACACCGATAAGGCGCAGGCCCTTAAGGCTTCCGCACACGCAGACTTAAGTTGCACAACCTGTCACGCCGGGATCACCACATTTCCGCATTCCAAGAATGTTGCTTTGCCCAGGTGTTCCCAATGCCACGCAAAGCAGGCAAACCAGTGGGCTCACAGCGTCCACGGGGTGCAGTTTGCCAGCGGGAACAAGGCTGCGCCTGACTGTCAGGTTTGCCACGGTGACGCTCACCAGTTGCAGAGGACCAATACCTGGGCCTTCAAAAAGTCGATTCCTGATCTCTGCGGCGCCTGCCACGCACAGATCACGCATGAATACGACGAAAGCGTCCATGGTCAGGCCATCAAGCGTGGGGTCTATGAAGCGCCTGTGTGCACGGCCTGCCACACGGCCCACTCGATTGAGCCCCCTTCAAATCCTGCATCGACCGTTTTCCCTACGCATATTCCCGAAACCTGCGGTCAATGCCACGGCAACGTCCGCCTGACCAGCAGATTTAACATTCCGGCTGATCGTCTTCACAGTTATGAGGCTTCCTTTCATGGGCTGGCAGTCAAGGCTGGTTCTGAGACGGCTGCCAACTGCGCCAGTTGCCATGGATTTCACCTCATTCTTCCCTCGTCTGATCCGCGCTCTACCATTAATCCAAAGAACCTGTCTGGGACATGCGGCAAGTGCCACCCTGGAGCCGGAACGCGCTTTGCCCTGGGGTCCGTGCATGAGCTTCCCGGAGGCAGCGGGCAACCTCCGGCTGTGCGGTGGATCCGCCTCTTCTACCTGATTGTTATTCCTCTTTTGATCGGGTTGATGTTCCTGCACAACATTGGTGATTGGGCCAGCAAACTGGTTGATCTCCGTCTGCGTAGAGTGAAGGCGGCCGCTCTCCCCGCAGCAGAGAGGACGGCACAGGAGCCAGGCGAATCGAATGACATACGAATGTTCGCTTTTGAACGCTTGCAGCACGCCCTTTTGTTGATTTCGTTTATCGTTCTCACTTGGACTGGCTTTGCCTTTAAGTACTCTACAGCCACTTGGGCAAGACCTCTGCTCGTGGTCGTGTGGGGATGGGAACTGCGAGCATTGATCCATCGAATTGCCGCAGTCGTTTTTATCGCTGTGGCTGTAATGCATCTGGTTTCCCTGATCAAGAATCGGAAATTGCGGCTCCACTGGATGGAACTCTGGCCCCGGCATGAGGACATTGGTGAGGCCATTGGAACTTTCCTTTACAATCTTGGGTTGCGCCGCACCAGGCCGCAGCGCTCCTCGCACAGTTATGTGGAGAAAGCGGAATACTGGGCGGTGGTTTGGGGTGGCGTGCTGATGTCCATCACCGGACTGATGCTATGGGCGCACAATCTTGTGCTGGCCTGGCTGCCCATGAGTTTTCTGCAATTTGCCAGCGCCGTACATTTTTATGAAGCGGTGCTGGCCGCCCTTGCTATTCTGGTCTGGCATTTCTATTCTGTTATCTTTGACCCCGAAGTATATCCAATGGACCCGGCTTGGTTGACTGGCCACAGTGTGAGGCGGCGCGGGGTAGAACAGTCCGATCCAGGATCGGGAGAGGAAGGTAGCGCGGAGGCCCAAGGAGTTGGGCAGGAAGAGGCTGGCGACTCAACGCAGGCTGAGGAGGATAAGGGCGAGGATGGCAAACCAAGCTAATGGGTGGAAGAGATGGCTTTCTCCGTACGTTTATCTTTCCGGGAATTGGATAAGCCAAGCCGGTGTCGTCCTGGTTACAACCGGCGCCATCCTGTGG